>NZ_CP054139.1:3022048-3324253 GCF_013283875.1 Mucilaginibacter mali | reverse complement strand
ATCTGCCAAGCCTGTCTCTACCAAAAACCTGCGGACGATCTCGTCGACCAATGATGATTTACCCGCGCCGCCGGTACCGGTAATACCCAGGATGACCGGTCGGGCCTCACCCAAACCCTCTCCAGGGGAGAGGGCTTCAGAAGTAATACCTCCCTCTCTTTTGGAGAGGGCCGGGGTGAGGCTAAATTTCTCCGGATGGTTCTCTGCCAGCGTTATCAATCCCGCTATCGCCTTTGGATCCTTATCTGCCAGGTGCTTTAGTTCGCCGTTCAACTTGGTGCGGGTCTCGAAATCGCATTGCTGCATCATATCGTTTATCATTCCCTGCAAGCCCATTTTACGGCCATCATCGGGCGAGTAGATACGGGCGATGCCGTAGGCCATCAGTTCCTCAATCTCGTGCGGCAATATCACACCGCCGCCGCCGCCAAATATTTTGATGTGCCCCGCGCCACGCTCGCGCAACAGATCGTACATGTATTTAAAGTACTCCAAATGCCCGCCCTGGTAGCTGGTAAGGGCAATGCCCTGCACATCTTCCTGTATGGCGCAGTTCACCACCTCATCCACACTGCGGTTATGGCCCAGGTGTATCACCTCGGCGCCGGTGCTTTGCAAAATGCGGCGCATAATGTTAATGGTAGCATCGTGCCCGTCGAACAGCGAAGCGGCAGTTACAAACCTTATTTTATATTTTGATTGATAGGGGGCAATGGTTTCCATGCGTTGCAATTGGTGAAAAGCAAAATTACACAAATAAAGGAGAGGTAAAAGCTATGCGTGCATAATATTGTTATTGCTGCCGATTCCATTCATTTGTGGCTACTGCGTGGCGAGGACTCACCCCGACCGCGCTTCGCTGGTCGACCCTCTCTTCGCTGCGCGAAAAGAGAGCAGGAGTTGTATCGGATAACTATGTTCCCTATTTCCGCACAGCGGAGAGAGGGTGGTCGGGCGAAGCCACGACCGGGTGAGTCTTCGCCACCGTGCAGTCTTTGAAGGTCCAGGCTTAATAACGATAACATTACTTTAATTTAAAACCCATAACTTTAACTCATTACAAATTGCCCTATGATAAATGTAGATGTAGAATGGCTGCAAAGCATCGACGCCATTAAGGATGTACCCAAAAAACAACTGCAATGGCTGCTGGACAACTGTACGCAAATGCGGCTTGAACCCGGCGAGGAGGTCTTCAGGCATGGCGATAAGATAAAGGGTACCTATATTATCATCTCGGGCAAATTCAGGCTTTGCGTGCAGCAGGGCGATGAACTGCGCGAGGTAACGGCCTTTGAAGGGAAGTCTATCACGGGCTATCTGCCATTCTCGCGGGCTAAGGCCATTAATGGTTATGGAGAGGTGGTAACTACTATGGATTACCTGTTCTTCCCCGTCGAAAAGATGGAGGAGATGATCCGCACCCAGTTTGAGCTGACGCAGGCCCTGGTACATGTAATGACTACCCGTGTACGTAACTTCACCGCTTTTGAGCAGCAAAACGAGAAGATGATGGCCCTGGGTAAACTTTCGGCCGGTTTGGCGCACGAGTTGAATAACCCGGCAGCAGCGGTAGTGCGTGGGGCGGCATCCTTATTAAAACACCTGCAACTAACTCCCGAAACCTTTAAAAAGGTAATGAATGTAAAGGTGACATCCGAAGGCGTGGACTTTGTAAGCGACCGTCTGTTTGCTGTCATCTGCCGCGAGGAAAAGCCGCAACTGACGATGATGCAGCGCGGCAACATGGAAGACGACCTGTTGGACTGGATGGATAATTACGATATTGACAACAGCCAGGAAATTGCCGAGAACATGGTAGAGTTTGGATTCACTCCAGGCGACCTGGATAGTTTTAAAGCGCATATCCCCGATGATTCGCTTTCGGCGGTTTTCAACTGGATCAACAATAACCTGGTAACCGAAAAGATGGTAATGGATATTGAAGATGCCTCGCGCCGCATTGCCGATCTGGTTGGCGCGGTGAAGAACTTTACCCACATGGACCAGGGCCATGGCAAGCAATATGCGGATATCCATAAAGGCATCCTGAGTACGCTGACCATGCTGCAGCATAAGGTGAAGTACGGTAATATCACCGTCGATCAGCAGTTTGATACTACGTTGCCGCCGGTAAACGCCATGATTGGCGAACTGAACCAGGTGTGGACCAACCTGATAGATAACGCGCTGGATGCTATGGAGGCTAACCGGAAAGGGGTACTGACCATTAAAACTGCCCGTGATGGCGAATGTGTGCAGGTATCTGTTATTGACGATGGCCCGGGCATCCCCGAAGAAATTCAAAGCCGCATTTTCGATCCGTTTTTTACCACTAAGGAGGTAGGAAAGGGTACCGGCCTGGGGCTTGATGTGGTGACGCGTATTGTACAGCAGCATAAGGGTACCATCAAGCTAAACTCGGTGCCCGGCTGTACCGAATTTAAGGTAGAGTTTCCCATCAACGGCGATTGATGCCTATATTTATAACCGAAAAACAAAAGGAACTGAATGAGTTTGCCCATTATATTTTGTATTGATGATGATGCCCAGGTACTGCGCGCCATAACCCGCGATCTGAAGGGGAAGTACCGCGAAAAGTATAAGATATTAGGCACCGATAAGGTGCAGGAAGCGTTGGATAGCCTGCTTGAATTGAAGAACAAGGGCGAAAGCGTTGCCTTGTTTGTATCAGACCAGCGAATGCCCGAGATGGATGGCGTTAGTTTTTTAGAAAAGGCCATGAAAATTTATCCCGAGGCTAAGCGCATCTTGCTGACCGCCTACTCGGATAAGGACGCGGCTATTAAGGCTATCAATGCCGTTAAGCTTGATTATTACCTGGTAAAACCCTGGGACCCACCCGAGGAAAAACTATATCCGATAATTAACGATTTGCTTGATGACTGGGAGTGCGATTATCACCCCGTATTTAAAGGCATCAAGGTGATAGGTTACCAGTATTCCAATTCATCGCACGAGATCAAAGACTTTTTGGCCGGTAACCTGGTGCCTTATCAATGGCATGATATTACTACTGATCATGAGGGCGCTAAATTATTAGAAGTAAACAAACTCACTAATAAAGACTTGCCTGTTGTATTTTTAGAGGATGGCACCTACCTGTCCAAGCCCGGCATTGTGGAACTGGCCGCCAAAATTGGCCTTAACCCGCATGTTGAGCGGCAGGATGTATACGATGTGGTGATCATCGGTGCTGGTCCCGCGGGATTGGCGGCCGGGGTTTATGGCGCATCGGAAGGATTAAAGACCTTGCTGATAGAACGCCGCGCGCCGGGCGGACAGGTGGGCACCAGTTCGCGCATAGAAAACTACCTTGGCTTCCCAACAGGATTAAGCGGGGCCGAACTAACGCGCCGTGCCATTACACAGGCCGCACGTTTGGGTACCGAATTCCTTTCGCCGCAATCGGTTAAATCTATCGAGCAGAAAGATGGGTATAAGAAGATCATTATGGATGATGCTGAACCTATCAATACCCGCAGCGTGGTGATCACCACCGGGGTTGACTACCGTAAGCTGGAAACCACCGGCATTGGCGATTTTACCGGGGCCGGCATATACTACGGCGCGGCCATGACGGAAGCGGCGGCCTGTAAAGATAAGGAAGTGTATGTGGTTGGCGGCGGTAATTCGGCTGGTCAGGCGGCCATGTACCTGTCTAAGTTTGCTAAGAACGTATATATCCTTATCCGCAAGGAGGACTTGAGCAGCACCATGTCGGCTTATTTGATAGACCAGATAGCAGCTACGCCAAACATCCATATCAAACCTAAAAGCGAAATTACCGAAGCACGTGGCAACGAGCGGTTAGAGGAACTGGATATTATTAACGTAGATACCCAACAGGTGGAAACCAAGGTGGCCGATGCCTTGTATATCTTCATCGGCGCCAAACCTTTTACCGAATGGATAGAACTGGACATTATTAAAGATGGCAAGGGCTTCATCGAGACCGGCCGCGATTTGAAAACCTACGGCGACTTTAACAAGATCTGGAAGCAAAAACGTGATCCGTACTTATTAGAGACCAGTTGCCCGGGCATATTCGCCGCCGGCGATGTGCGGGCCGGGGCCATGAACCGCGTGGCATCGGCAGTAGGAGAGGGATCTATGGCGATCAGCTTTGTTCATAAATATCTGGCTGAAGTGAAGTAAGCATTATTCCTGCCCTCTTTCCGCGCAGCGAAGAGAGGGCCGACCAGCGTAGCGCTGTCGGGGTGAGTAAATAATTAAGCAGAGGAACGTATACTATTATTATAAAACATCAACCTATGGCACAGAAAGAAATTTGCAACCACATAAAAGACCTGACCACCCTGCAGGTGGCCGATGAACTGGTTTGCGAGATCTGTATTAAAAATCATGGCCGCTGGGTGCACCTGCGCACTTGCCAAACCTGTGGCGTAACCCTTTGCTGCGATGATTCGCCCATGAAGCATATGACGGCACATCATCATGAGACGGGCCATCCGGTTATCAGTTCGGCACAGCCCGGCGAACGCTGGTTATGGTGCTATCCCGATGAAGTATTTGCCGAATATTAATAATGTATGGCAAGTATTTTTGCATTATAGAAGGATATTGTAAGGCTATTCCATACCGAAAAATAGTTGCTCCGGTTATTTCTAAGCGGGAAATTATCTGTCTTGCATCCCCTGGGATATTTTTTCTCAAAAGTAAATATGGGATGCGGTACTAAAATCAGGATAAAATGCGCGTATAACCTCGCGGTAACAGTATACGGTTGTTGATTGGAAAAGGTTCTTTAAAAGTTTAACTTTTTTCAAAAAATGCGCTGATGGCCTATAAAAACTGCTTTTTGCCCATTTTTTGGGAAGAAAAAAGCCAGTTAATTGATAATTTCATGGTAGGTTTCCTGTAAAAAACAAGTTAATCAACTGTTAATTATTAATCTTTTGGTAAAAATTTAAGCGAATGGTTTTTGTGGATTAATCATTGGATAACTGCCGTTAATCAATATGTAATTGGAAAAAAATGCAGATTTGGCAGGGCTAAACCCGTATATTGGGTGTGTTAAAGCACGGTTTTTCAGGAGATTAAACGCCCTCGGTTTAAACAGATTGGATATATATTTTTTCGAATAGAAAAATAGTTTCAAAATGTAAAACATAATTGCCTATTAACTAAAATTAGCTTTAGCGCAAAAACAGATCTAATAGCATAACAATCTTAACCAATTAACACTCCGCTCCAATGTTATTATCACAAACCTTTTCAAGTTTAATTGAAAACAACAACACCAACCTGGCAAACACGTCAACCGACCTGTTAAACGGCCTAAAGGTGTTTCACAACAATCAATGGTATATATGCGGCAACCTCGCCATTACCGAAGGCCAGGCCCCGCATAAGCTTATCAATTCGTCGCCAAACGACATGGATTACCAGTTGCTGGTAAAAGCGGCCATGCTGCTTATTGCCGATAACGTTGGCCAGCCTGTTACCATTACCACCGGTTTCCCTTATTCAACTTACCGCATTTATAAAGACGCGGCTGTTGAATACCTGCGTAAAAACCATATTATTGAATACGATGGGTCTACCTTTGGCAGCACCGGCAAAAAAACCAAAATGCTGGATGTAGCCAATGTTGATGTGATCCCCGAAATAGTGGGTTGCTCCATTGCCCTGCGCAAAGGCGAAGAAAGGGCAAGCGGAAACTTCTTTATCCTGAGCTGCGGCTTCGGTACCTTCGAATCGATATTAAGCACCGACTCGGGCGTGGTTGAGCAAACCATGATCAGTACCCATGGCATGCGTTATGCCATCAATTACATGATCAACGAACTGACCAAAAACCACTACCTGGGCTTCCGCACAGCGCATACGCTTGATGAAGCTTTTCAGCGCGGTTCTTTATACTTAGACAGGAAAAATATCGATGTGCGCGAGATCAGGAAGAACGCCCTGAAGGCTTATTACAACGAGGTCATTTCGCCGGCCCTGCGTAACATCATCACCGATAAAAACCTTACCCGCACCAACAAGGTATACCTGTGTGGTGGCGGCATGTATTACCAGGACCTGGTTGATTGCTTTACTACTGAGTTTGGTGAGATATTGCAAATTGAAGTGGTGAGCGATCCGGCAACTTTAGCCAGCAAGGGTTACGCGCTTAATTCAGTGCGTGTATCGGGCGGTAGCAAGTCTTCGGCAGTTGGTATCGATGTGGGTAACTCAACCACTGTTGTAACCAATTTCGACGGAGAATAATATACGCCCAACCCATTTTTGCTATGCTAAATTTTTTGAAAAAGGGTACCCCCGACCCTTTAATAGCATCCAATATAAGTAGTTTGGTGCACGAGGGAGATAATTATTACGCGCAGGACCTGGTGCTGATTAACGAGGCGCTTACAGCTAATTTATACAGCGGTGGGGAGTGTATTGTTGAGCGCGCCGCTGTTTTAAAAGGCAATACACTGGCCAAACATTGTGTGATAAGCGGAACGGTAACCGGCGCTATAACCGGTACGGAACGCATTGAGATAAAAAAGACAGCTGTAATAAAAGGCACTTTAAACGCCCCGGTAATTGATATAGAACCGGGCGCTAAAGTAAACGGCGATATAAAGGTAACCACCGATATTTATGCCATGATAAAGCTGACCGATACCTTGAAAAGGCACCTGCCGACCGAAGAATTGCCGCGCCCGCTAAACATAGCGGCCGATGCGGTAACGCTTACACCCAAAACAGAGGAACTTGTTAAGCCCGTGCAGCAGAAGCCAAGCGTGCCCAACCCGGCTGCTGCTAAAGCAGCCGAAGAGGTATTGCTTACTCCAGCCCCAAAGCCTGTAGTAGCTGCGGTATCTGCCAATCAGCAAATGGAAGCGTATGTGCCAGCCGAACAGCATAAGCCTGTTACTGCTGCCATGCCTGCAAATAAACCCGTGGAGGCACTTACGGCCGCCACTCCTGAAAAGAAACCCGTAGCCGCTGCTGCAGCGAAGCCGGCTACAAAAACTGAAACTCAAGAAGCCGCCAGCGGACGCTGGTGGTAAGAATGTGATTATAATAGCCCGGGCCTTGTCTTTTTGGCCCGGGTTTTTCGCTCATATGCCTGCACGTATTTCGCCGTGCCGCCGTACGCACGGAACAGCAATCCCGAAGGCTGAAAAAATCAAATACTTTCGCTAATTTGTGTACGTATTTACACTATCCTATGAAAACGCTTTTCTCTATCCTGACCTTTGTCCTGATCACCACATTTGCTTCGGCGCAAAATCCTAATATAAAACGCATTGGTCAAACCACCTTTTCGGTAGGGGCTTACGATCATCCCTTCAGGTTTGAGCGGGTTACACCACCGTTGCCACCCGCGTTATCAATTAACCCAACAGACGCCGAAAAGGACGCGGCTCTGCAGGCAACCATAAACGCCACAATAACTGCCGATTGGGCTACCTGCATTATGATGGTGCTGAATTATAACGGCCTGAATGTACAGGTGGATCAAATATTAAACCTGAATAGTAACAGGGCAGCCGCGTCGCACAACTCTCCGCAAGACCTGATGTTTGCCATCAACCGCACCTCGCCGCACGATTGGGGGGCGGATTCGAGGATATACACTTCCACCGCCACGCTTGATCCTGATGTTATATTTGACGAACTGTCTGCCGGCCGGCCGTTGATCCTGGGTACCGGCGCGGCAAATATGGAAGGCCGGGCTTTTGTGTTAACGGCCATGACATACACCATAAAATTCGATGCTAACGGCCAGCAAACCGGTATCACCCCGCAAACCGTCACCATTCGCGACCCATGGCCGCAAGCAATTGCCAGCCGTGTGGTTAACTGGGCCGATTTTGTACCGCTGACGGCATCGTTGTATACGGTTAAGGTGGAGTTTAAGAAATAACTTGTCCGAATCAGAATTTACGGGATTAATGAATTAACAGAATTCTGAACATTCCTAAATCTTAAATTCTGATTGGGACTAATGACCCAATGGCAGCGCAGTAAATGACTTAATGACCAAATAATATTTCTGTATCTTTGCCGGCGATATGATGTTAACAGATTCACCGGCGGCGACTTGGGAAAAAGGTTATAATAATTATGGCCCATGGCTTAAGCGTAAATATAACGGCCAACGGGTGTTTAAGGTGATTGTAGACGGTGGCTTTACCTGCCCTAACCGCGATGGCAGCAAGGGCTACGGGGGGTGTACCTATTGCAATGTCGATTCGTTTACGCCATCGGTATCGCGCCAGGCGCCAACCCTGCGCGAGCAGGTGATCCAGGGTATGGAACGCGCCCGCAAAGGCAACAAGGCCGATAAGTTTGTCATCTATTTTCAACCCAATACCAATACCTACGCGCCAACGCATTACCTTAAAATGCTGTATGACGAGGCGCTGAGCATCGATACCGAAAACATTGTCGGCTTATCGGTAGGTACCCGTCCCGATTGCATCGATGCTGAAAAGATAGCCCTGCTGGAAAGTTACACCGACCGCTTTGATGTAGACCTGGAAATGGGTATGGAAAGCATCTATAACGAAACCCTGGGCCAGATCAACCGCGGCTGCACGCACGACGATTTGGTAAAAGCCCTGAAACTGGTAGAAAACAGCAAACTGGATATCTGCGTGCACACCATATTCGGCCTGCCTGGCGAAACAAAGGAGATGATGCTGAAGTATGCCGGCGAGATCAACCGCTTCCCGCAAATTAAATTCGTGAAGTTCCATCACCTGCATATTGTTGAAGGTTCGGTAATGGGCGTAAAGTACAAGCGCGAGCCTTTTAAACTGTTCAGCCTGGAAGAGTATGCCGATTTCCTCTGCGACCTGTTACCGCTGGTTCGCCCTGATGTTGTGATCCAGCGCCTGTTCGGGATATCCGACTGGGACCTGCTCATCGCTCCCAACTGGGGACTAAAAAAATCAGAGATCCAGTATTTTATCGATCAGCGTTTGCTGGAAAGGGGCGTGGTGCAGGGATCAAAGTACGCTGCGCTGTCATTGGGTCATTGAGTCATTCGCTGCGCTGTCAATAGTCAGGTTTTCAGGAATTGAGCGAAAGCCTCCCCTCTTGAGAGGGGCGAGGGGTGTGTCATTTGCCACATTGAAATCATCAATACAAACCACTATATTTAAGTGTGCAAAGAAAGATCATTCCCTACAATATCCACTTAAAAGAGCTCGCCCGAAAACTAAGGAATAGCAGTACACCCGGCGAGATAGCGCTTTGGAACGAGATCAAAAACAAAAAACTTGGTTATGATTTTCATCGGCAAAAACCCTTATTAAACTACATTGCCGATTTTTATAGTCCAGAACTTGAATTGGTGATCGAGATTGATGGGAGATATCATGAATTTGAAGGTAAGTTCCAATCTGATGTTGACAGGGATACCCAACTTAAGGTTTACAATTTGCATATTTTGAGATTTTCGGAGATTGAGGTTGTTAGAGATATGCTGAATGTTTTGCGGACAATAGCGACGTATATTGCTGAGCATGAAGCAAGGACACACCCCCTATGAAAGTTTCTGCTCTATGTTATTTCAGTGCATCCCCTCTCAAGAGGGGAATTTGGGGTTCATCGCACACCCTCAAGTTTTAAACTCATCAAAATTCCACCGGATGTTGGCATTTTGTTTGCTTCGTTAGTATCTTTAGCAGGTCAACACTATCACTAAATATATCAGCTTTTGACATCACAACGGAGCCAGCCTAATTACTTCCCGGTGTTAACAGGCGTGCGGGCACTGGCCGCCTACCTGGTATTTATATCGCATTACGATTATGTTTTTGATGAGGGATTTCCCCAAATTGTGCAGCGCTTCTTCCACGAATTCCACATCGGCGTTACCGTTTTCTTTGTGTTGTCGGGCTTTTTAATTACCTACCGTTATTTTAATAATTTTCATTTAACTAAAGATTGGTTTAAGCAATACCTTAAAAACCGGGTGGCGCGCATTTACCCTATGTACTTTTTGCTTACTACCGGGGCGTTCATCTACTACCATTACACGCACGATCAGGGTATCACCCGGGGCTTTTACAGCCCGGTGCTGTTATATGTAATGAACGTGTTTTTTGTGCGTGGCTTCTTTTCACAGCTTTGGGATACCGGCATTGGCCAGGGCTGGAGTTTGACGGTTGAAGAATGCTTTTACTTTTCGGCGCCGTTTATTTTTTATATCGCTACAAAGTACAAAAAGTTTTACGTGCAGCCGGTTGTGCTTACCGCTTTGGGCTTTTTGCTGGTGCTGATATTCAGAAATGTGGACTGGTATGGCTTTTTTGGCAATTTTACCTTTATGATGCTGTATACCTTTCTGGGCCGCTGCTTCGAGTTTTTTGTAGGGATAAAGTTGGCGCTTGTTATGCTGGATAAAGGTTTCAGCCGCACCAACAATATCAAATATACCTATATCGGGTTTATACTGATCTTTGTTTTTGTGGCCATTATGGCCGCGTTGCCTATCCCGGCAGGGTGGAGGGCCGGCCTGCAGCATCCGTTCGGTATTATCCTGAATAACTACCTGATCTCATCGGCCATCGCCCTGTTTTTTTATGGCTTGCTTACTGAGGATACCGTTATGAAGCGCGTACTGGCTACACCGTTTGTAGAATTACTGGGCAAGGCATCGTACATATTTTACCTCGTCCATTTGGGGTACATGTACAACTACCTGCATACCGGCTGGGATAAGCTGAACGATGTGGCATTTGAATTGTATGGTAAATGGGGGGTAGACTGGAACTCGCCCTTCCAGTACGATCAGTTAAATTTGGTATATGCTTTTATAGCATTGAATATCATATCCATCATTTTATTTAAATTTATTGAGGAACCGTTGAATCATTACATCCGCAGATCGGGATTTTTGATAAAGCCGGCAGCCCGCAAATAAATTGCTTTGATACATTTATGAAGAAACTGCTAACGATACTTTTCCTGTTGCCATTGTTTGCTCTCGCGCAAAGTGCCGAAACCTATATTAATAGCGGCAACCAAAAGGCGGGCGCGGGCAATAATACCGGCGCCATTGCCGATTTTACCAAAGCTATTGAACTTGCGCCAAAAAATGCCAGGCCATACCTGTACCGGGCAAACTCATACGCCAACCTGAAGCAATACGCGCAGGCGGTTGACGACTATACCCGCTCCATCAACCTCGATCCAAACTTTCAAACTACCTGGTTCTATCGTGGTAATGCCAACGCGGGGAACAAAAGCTATGCAGATGCGGTATCCGATTTTACGCATGCTATAGGTATGGGGTCGCCAACGTACCAAATGTATTGGTACAGGGCCAATGCCCGGTCGGGCGCGGGCGATTACCAGGGAGCTGTAGCCGATTTTACCGAGGCTATTAAAATGTCGCCCAATACGGCTGCCTTGTACGAGTATCGGGGTGTGGCTAAAGTAAACCTGGGCGATAACGCAGGCGCGATACAGGACTATGATATCGCCGTGCGTTTAGATCCCAACAACTCCGACCTGATCTTTTATCGGGGTAACTCGAAAGGGAACATCGGCGATTATCCCGGCGCTATTGCCGATTACCGTCGCGCCGTGGCCCTGAACCCTAAAAACGCAGAAGCCATTTTCTACACCGCCAATGCCGAGGTGAACCTGAAAAAGTATGATGAGGCCATTGTGGATTATAAACGTGCTATCGCGTTAAATCCAGATCTGCCCAACGCTTATAAGTATTTGGCAAGCGCCTTAAGCCATGCCACTAACCAGCAAACCGCGCAAAGTTATTACGGCGATGCCATTAAGCGCACCCCAACAAATGCCGAGGCTTATTTGTATGATGGTATTGTGAAAAAGAACAGGAACGATACCACAGCCGCCCTTGCCGATTTTGATAAGGCCATCGAACTGAACCCCAAGTATTCGGACGCGCTGCAAAACCGCGCCGACCTGAAATATGGTAATAAGCACTATGCCGAGGCTAAGGTGGATGCCGATTCGGCCATCAATACCGATCCTAAAAATGGCCAGGCTTACCTTACCCGTGCCCGTATTCAGATAGAGTTGAAAGATACATCGGCCGCCTTTAACGATGCGGATAAGGCAGTGTCGTTAAATCCAAATAACGATTATGCTTATGTGATCCGTGCTGACGTGGAAGCATTGCAGAAACAATATGCCAAAGCCGCGCAGGATTACGATAAGGCCATCAGCCTTAACCCCGGCAATAACGAAAGCTATTTACAGCGCGGCATCATCCGTGCGCAACTGGCTATGCGTACCCCGGCCCTGCAGGATTTTAAAAAGGTGGTATCGCTGGCACCTAATGACACCAGTTTGTACGAAAGGGTGGCCTTTGCCATGTCCGACGCCGGCTTTTATAACGATGCCCTGCCGCTGTATGATTTCCTGATCAGCAGGCATCCCGCAAAAGTGAATTTTTATGTAGACAGGGGTGTGGCCCGTCAAAATATTGGGAATTATCCCGATGCGATGATCGATTATGCCAAGGCCATATCGTTAGATTCGCTTTCGGGTAAAGCTTATTATAACCGGGCCAACATCCGCCTGGCGCTTAACGATTATAACCAGGCGTTGAAGGATGTAAATAAAGCGCTGATCATTAACGAGAATGATGATGAGGCATACTTTATCCGCGGAAAGATCCGTATGGCTATGAACGATCCGCATTCGGCCGTGCTTGATTACAACGCGGCATCGTTTATTAATTATAAAAGCACCAGGGTGCTGGCTTATCGCGGCTATGCCGAAAGTTTTATCCCCGATTATGCCGCCCGTATGAATGCCGATTTTGCCGAGGCGCTGAAACGTGAACCCGGCAACCCGCTGATATATGATATGCTGGGCCAGGCCCGTTATAATTTGCGGGATGTTACCGGCGCCCTGCTCAACTATAATAAAGCCATTGAGCTTGATGCGCAATATGCGCGGGCTTATTATCACCGTGGTTTGGTACGCGCCGTGCAGCCGGGCAAACCGGGAGCCTGTACCGATTTGAACAAAGCGCTGGAATTAGGGTTAAAGGAAGCGGAAGCAGCCGTTAGGTTATATTGTAAATAAAAGGAATTGATTCATATCCAATTGAAATAATGCTGAACAAAAATAAAACGCTTTTTACTTTACTGCTTGTGTTTGCCATACTGGTAAGTGCCGATAGGGCGATGGCGCAAATTGTTAATGCCAAAAAGGAAAGCGCCGCTGCCAAAAAGGAAAAAGAAGCCGCCAAAAAAGAAAAGGAAGAGGCTGAGAAAAAAGCTGCTGCCCAAAAAGAAGAGGAAGAAGAGTTTTTTATAGATGTTGATGCCAGCCGTAAAAGCGCCGTTTACCAGGACGATGATAACGTTAACTACAAGGTAAAGCTGCGCAGCCACTACAAAGCGTTGCAGGAGGGTAAACTGACTTACGAGGTATTGACCGATGATAATAAGCCCATATTAAGCAGTAAGCTTGATGTGAAGATGAAAAATCATGAAACGGAGAACTTTAACATTGTTATCCCCCGGCAAAAGGCAGGCTTTTATAAACTGAATGTGATGCTGAACCTTACCGATTATGACGATACCGTGCGTAAGGTGTTTGGCGTAAGCCCCGAAAAACTGAGCAGCGTGATGCATCGCCCGGCCGATTTTGACGATTTTTGGAAGGGTACCCTGGCCGAATTGAAAAAGGTGGCGCCCGAGTATAAAGTGATCCCAAGGCCCGATAAATCAAACAAAGACAAAAAGGTTTACCTGGTAGAGATGCGGTCATACGGTAATGTGATGATCCGTGGCTGGATGGTGGTCCCGACCTTCGGGCACCGCTTCCCGGTTCACTACCGTGTGCCGGGTTATGGCGTGCCCATGAACCCCAATATGGATGCCGACGACTTTATAGCCTTTGACATTGACGTGCGTGGCAACGGCCTGAGCCGTGACGATATTAAGCTGAACACGGATATCTATTCTACCATGGGTATTGAAGATCGCGACCGCTATATCTATCGTGGTACCATTATGGATTGCATCCGTGGCTTAGACTTTTTGTACAGCCATTACGATATGGGTGTAGATACATCGCGCATTTATGTGGAGGGTGGTAGCCAGGGCGGCGCTTTGGGTATAGCCACGGCCGCGCTTGATAAAAGGGTAAGGGTGCTGACCATACAGGTGCCGCTCTATTCGGATATACGCGATACCTACGATATATCGGCTACTTATAAAGACCAGGTATTCCCCTTCAAAATGTTCAGGAAATATCACGATACGCACCCGGGCTATACCTGGGATATGTTTTACAAGGTGTTTGATTATTACGACCCGCAAAACTTTGCCCCGCTGGTAAAATGCCCGGTGCTGATGGGTATCGGTCTGCTCGATCTGTATTGTCCGCCACGGTCCAGCATGTCTATGTATAATCACCTGGGTACCAGTAAAAAGGAGTACATAACGGTAGCTAACTCAACCCACGAGGTAAACTTTAACTACTTCATGTTCCAAAATAACTGGTTGCGCGAACAGTTGAGGATTCCGTAGGAAGTCCGGAAGTCGGAAAGACCGTAAGACAAAAAATAAAGTATATTGAAGATACAAAGGCCGAAAATAGAAGAAAAATCACATGAAAAAAACCTACCTGATTGTATTATTGCTGGTGCTTGCAGGCACAATAAACCAGGCTTTTGCCGGGTGGCCGATAGGTAAATACCGCAATGTGGTTATCCCATCGTTCAACTACTATTCATCGCAGGATACCTGGACCAGTACCGGGCAAAAAATAAAAGGCGAACCCGGCGCGGGCTTCACTTCTTACTCGGTAGGTTTATATGTGGGTTACGGCATTACCCGTCGCCTGGATGCTATTGTGAACGTCATTGCGCCGCAGCAGCATAGCGCATACCGTAATTCGCTGGGGCAACTGGTGCAGTCAACCAGTCAGGGTATTGGCGATATACAGGCGGGCCTTTCTTATAACCTGGTCAATTTCGGTTACAAAAGCTTTCTTTCGGTAATGGGTTCGGCCATTATTCCGGCTTACGATACTACTTATACGGTGGCCCTTGGTTATGCCACTTACGGCGCCGAATTAAAGCTGATGTATTCGGGCGGTATTGATAACGGCATCCTGAAGCATACCTATTACAACCTTGAAGCCGGTTACCGCCATTATTTTGATGTGCAGGGCCCCAATGTGCTCATTTATACCGCCATGTTAGGTGTGCCGTTGGGCAAACGTAACCAGGCCGGTGTTGAAGTAGGCGGGCAATACTCTACCAGTGTCAACAAATCATTCAATCCCAACCTGGCCGTCAACCGCGATTTCTCATTTACCAAGGTCTCGCTCGACTACGGGCATACGTTCACCCGGCGCTATTCGGTATTCCTCACCGGCTTCTATACGCTGATAGGCCGTAATACAGGCCAGGGCTACGGCGGCTCGGTACAGATGATATTTAAGTTGTAGGGGGCATAGTTCATAGTTCATAGTATTGGAAGAAGCTGCTATGAACCATCAACTATGAACCAAATATTCCAAACATCTCCACAATCACCTTTTCGCGATAGCTAAAGATCTTTTCCACCTGTTTTTTTACCAGCAGACTATTGGCTAAGGTGCCGATGGGGCCGTAAGGGATGGCATAGTTCAGGATATCGGTCATTTGTACGCCGCCTTTTATTTCTTTAAAGTGATGCTCGTGGTGCCACATGGCATAGGGGCCAAAACGCTGTTCATCTACAAAGTATTCGTGTGCTTTAATGTGTGTGATCTCGGTCATCCAGTTCATCTTAATGCCCAATAGCGGGGTGATCTTGTAGGTGATGATCATCCCTTCATACATTTTAGCTACCGGATCAAAGGGCGATGTTACTTTGAAGTTCATTTCCGCAGGCGTGATCTTAGCCAGATTCATGGGCGATGAAAAGAAATCCCAGGCTTGTTCTAAAGGGATGGGGATATTTTGCTCGCGTATCAGCAGATGGGTTTTCATGGATGTGGAACGGTTTGATGCGGGGAATGTTTGATGAAAAGGGATGCTGTCAATATCCCCAATAAAAAGCCGGATATGCTGGTAACAATCCAATCGCCATAGGCTGTTATGGACAAACCTATAAAGAAACGTATTAATAGCACCGCAATTGCTGTAAGCGTAACAATGCTCCAATATTTAAATATGCCGGGCGATGTTCGGCCAGGCTCCTTCGGCAAAAACCATATCGTGCAAAATATAACGATGAAGCCTGTAATGGTGCTAAGATGTTGAAGTACCTTGAATACATGTATCCGGAAACCGAATACTGGGGGCGTAGTTCTGAGCCAATCGATACGTTGTACAAAATAACCGGCCGGATGGGTAAAGCCATCCCACAAAAGATGCGATGCAGCGCCAGTTAATATAGATATAATTAATATTAGAAAATGGTTGGCCGTGTAAAAGGGGCGCCACATGAAAGATGAAAAACGCTGGTTTAGCCATGACGGCAAATTGCAGATCAGTTTATCCTTAATTAAGATCTGGTATATAAATACTAACAATAAACCCAAAGGCAGATCAAACCAAAATAAACCCGGTAAGGTATGGCTGTAATTGCTGCATACCCGCATGCGGATAAAATATTCAAAGTCAGGCACCATACTGCCAATTACAAGGCCTGTTAAGGAAACCCAACGTTTTGATAAGCGGCCAAAAGGCAAAACAATGGCAGGATGGGCAAAGGTGAATGGCATGCGTGAAAGTATTAATATTTCCCCACTCATCAACAGGAAAAGCATCCCAAACAAAAACGCCTGAGATCAAAATACCCCGGGCGTTTTTTATTGTGGTTTATGGTTAAGCACCTATAGTGCCAGTTTTTACTTCACCGGCCAGTTTGTAATTGGCCATAATAACACCAGTTGAGGTAATGGTACTTTCGGCAAGTTTGAACGAAGCGGGCATCGAACCATCATCAAACAATCTTTTCCCTTTACCCAAAACTACCGGGTGGATCATCAGCCAAAACTCATCGACCATATGATGCTGCAACAGTAACTGAACCACTTTGCTGCTACCCCAGATCTTAATGTCCGATCCAGCTGAGTTTTTAAGTTTTTCGATATCCTCCACACCGGAAAGGAATACGCAGTTGTTCCAGCTTGAATCGGTCCGGGTGCCAGACAAAACATATTTGGTAACCTCGTTTACACCCGGCCATTGTTCGGCGTGTTGTGGCCAGTAGTTCTCCCAAATATCAAATGTTTTCCGGCCCAAAAGCAGGTCGGCGGGTTCCAATATCTTTTGCATGGTCTCGCCCGATGATTCGTCGCCGTAGGGTGCAACCCAGCCGCCGTATTTAAAACCTTCCGACGGATCTTCTTCAGGGCCGCCCGGTGCCTGCATTACACCATCTAAGGTGATGAATGATAAAACGATGATTCTTCTCATAATAATTGTCCTCCCTTTTTGATTATTAAAAACATTGCCGTTGAAATGGTTTTGTTATGATGTAAATCTCGGCAATGTTGTAATGAACTGTGCGGTAGGTATGCGCCAGTTAAAGGGGTAATTGCGACAAATAAAAAAACCGGGCTATTTATGGCCAAAGCCATGTTTAAGATAGCGGTCGAGCGTAGAGGTGTCCCAGCGGCCATCATCAATCACCCGGCGCACGGTGAGCAGCGGCTTGGCGCTATCCCGCGGCTCATCCAGTTGAAAGGCGGCCAGGTAGCCATAACGCGAAAGTTCGGGCAATATCTGCTGATCCCAAATGCCAAAGGGATAGGCAAAGTAGCGTACCGGTTTACCGGTCAGCAGTTCCAGTTTTCGCGCGGGCACATCCAGTTCCGCGGCCCAGTCGCTCCCTTTTAATTTGCGGATATTGGGATGGGTAAGCGTATGGCAGGCAATCACATGCCCTTCGTCCGATAACTGGCGTATCTGCGCGCGGCTCATGTAATACTTGTTTTTGTTGATGTTGTTAAAAACAATAAAGTATACGCCCTTAAAGCCGTATTTGGCCATTTCGGGCCTTGCTATGCTATATTGGTCGCCATCGGTATCGTCGAAGGTGAGCATTACAGGCTTTGAGGGGAGCGGTGTGCCTTTGGTGAGGTGGGCGTACAATTCATCGGGCAATATGGCATGGTAACCACTGTCGGCCAGCATTTTCATGTGCAGGCGAAAAGTAGCCGGCGGCATGATATATGCTTTGTCGGCGGTACGGTCTTTTGGTCGCCAGTCGCGTATCTGGTGGTAACACAATACCGGTATCTGCGGTACATTAGGGGGCAGCAATAAAGCCAGGCGAACCAGCAAAGACATTCCTATCATGCTACGAATATAAATGATGTTGTTGTTTTTTGCTATTGCGATAAAGAAGAATATCGCGTTAGCCGGGAACTTATTTTAAATAGCTGATTCCGCAAGTTTATTCGTGCCGGAGGGCGATATTTCATTACCTTTATCTACTCAATCGATTGCTTAAATTGGAGTTTCTTAATGTCAGTTAGCCGTTTAACCTTATTTTTATCCTTTATATTGCTGGCCTGCGTGCCTGCTGGGGTATACGGACAGCTTAAATGCAAAATTGAACATTATTCAACCGAAGATGGCCTTTCGCACGATGGCGTTACCTGCATTGTAAAAGACCACGAAGGGTTTATGTGGTTTGGCACCTGGGATGGGATCAACCGTTTCGACGGGCATCATTTTGTGTCCTACAAATCCGCACCGGGCGATATGTCGCGGTTTAAAAACGACCGTATCGATCAGATCGTTGAAGATCAAACCAATCATTTATGGCTGAAGGGTTACGATAATAATATTTACCGCTTTGATAAACGGACAGAGCACTTTGAGCTGGTTGCCGATAAGTTAACTTCTGCAGGCCACAAGCAATTGCTGTTCGAAAAGATATTTGAAACCCAAAGCGGGGATGTTTGGCTGGTTAGTAAAGGCAAGGGCCTGGTACTGTTCCCCAAAAACGACACCACTTTAAATCATTTTACATTTTATACAAAAGAGGGTGATGCCGCTCATCAACTGCCCTCCAACACCGTCAGCTTTTATCACCAGGACGATGCTGGCAACATTTGGATAGGTACACCTGCCGGGCTGGCGTTTATAAAGCATACAGGTCCCGGCGTTTACCGATCTCAATTATTAGATAAGCGCATCGTCGGCCCGGGCGATTTCCGGTCGGCAGCGGGCGATGACCAATACCTGTATTTTTCAACATCGCAGGGGCAGCTCATCACTTATCAAAAGAAAACCGGCCGGCTAACATCAATAAATATAACTCCGGGCGGATTAAACAGGTTGTTACGCTCCAAATCGCGCCGGGTATTATATGGCACTACCGCATCGGGAGAAATTTTGACGGTGGATATTACAGGAGGGAGGGTAAGTTCCCGCGTAAATTGTAATGCGGGTGGGTTATCATCCATGTACGAGGATAAGAGCGGTAATTTATGGGTGGCACCCGACAAAGGTGGTATCATCAGGTACGCCCCCGGCGATGGCTCTTTACATTGGTTTACCCAGGTTAACGATGCTAAATACAATGCCAATGGCGATCGCTTCAGGGTTTTTGAGGATAATAACGGTGTGGTTTGGGCCAGCTTAAAAGGTGGTGGCTTCGGTTGGTATAACGCGGCAAAAGGCAGCTTCGAATATTTTTATAACGAACCGGGATCGCCAACACGCCAGTTCTCCAACATCGTGATGGACTTTTATTACGATGCCTCGGGCATATTATGGCTGAACACCGAAGACCGCGGCATCGAAAAGGTAACCTTTCAGCGCAATGATTTTAACCAGCAGTTACTGGTAGACCCGGCGCGGTTTAAATCGGACAATGAGGTGCGCGGCATTTGCTATGACCGTAACGGGCGCTTATGGCTGGGCGTGAAAAGCGGTAAGCTTTACATTTACGAAAAAGGGAAGCTGTTAAACAATCTTTTTATAAACGAACCTGCCGGGGGGATGGGCTTGGTTTACGCCATTTTGCAGGATAGCCGCGGAAATATCTGGCTGGGCACCAAGGCAAATGGCTTATTTATGGCAAGTCCGGAAGGTGGCCACTTTCGTTTAAGGCATTTTTTGCCTGATAAGAACGATAAGAGCAGTATCAGCAGTAATGAGATCTATGCGTTGTTAGAAGATAAGCAGGGCCGGGTTTGGGCAGGATCGTACGATGGGGGACTGAACCTAATTAAGCAGGAGGGCGGCCATATCAATTTCGATCACGCTGCGGCAGTTTTTTCCGGATATCCCAAAAATACCTATCAAAAAATACGGCATATGGCACTGGATAATGCCGGCCGTTTATGGGTAGCTACTACCGATGGCTTGCTGGTAGGGGATATAAACAATCCTGCCGGGAAATTTGTAGCCTACAGCAAGATCCCTGGCGATAAGCAGAGTTTGGGGAATAACGATATCCAGTTTATTTATCGCGATACAAAAGGCCAAATGTGGCTGGCCACATCAGGCGGGGGAATAGACCAGGCCGTTGGGGCCGACCCGATGAAAGGGCTGAAGTTTAAAAATTATTCCACTAAAGACGGGCTCGCCAACGATTACGCGCTAAGCTGCACCGAAGACAGCCACCGCAACCTTTGGATAGCGACGCTGAACGGTTTATCCAGGTTCAATATCGATACCCATACGTTCAGAAATTATAACTCGTACGATGGTTTGCCAAAGGCTGGTTTTTCTGAGGCATCCTGCGTGCGGCTCCCCGATAACCGGCTGGTTTTTGGTACTATAAAAGGCTATTTGTCGTTTGATCCGGATAAGATCAGTATACACCGCACCGCGGCAAATATGGTGCTGACCAATTTGCAGGTCAACAGCCGCGATATTACTACCGGAACAGATACCGCCATATTAAACCGTAATTTTAATTATACCGGCAGTCTTACCCTTAACCACAATCAAAATAACTTCAGTATCGATTATACCGTGTTAGATCAGCGCTCGGGACTGAAGCAGGCTTACGCCTACCGGTTACAAAACTTCGATCAGGCCTGGCGGAATAATCAAACTCAGCGCCGGGCAACATATACCAATTTATCGCCGGGTAAATATTTATTCGAAATAAAAAGCCTCAATACCGATCTGTACATTAAACAACCGTACCGTAGTTTGCAGATCATCATCCTGCCGCCATGGTGGCAAACCTGGTGGGCCTACCTGCTTTACGCGATTGTTGTTGCTGTTATATCGGTAGTGATCAGGAAGAACGCGCTGACAATGCTGCATCTGCGACAAAATGTTGCGGTTGAAAAGCGCATGGCCGAATTGAAAATGACCTTCTTCACCAATGTATCGCACGAATTGCGCACGCCGCTAACGCTGATATTAAACCCGATAGTTGAAATTGAAAAGATACTGAAGCGCGAAAGAAACGACGGCCCGGGATTGGCCTATATTAAAGTAGTAAAGCGCAACGCCGGCCGGATGGTGCGCTTTATTAACCAGTTGCTGGATATGCGTAAGGTAGAAAACGGTAATGCTGTGATGCGGATCTCGAAGGTGGAGCTAATATCCTTTGTATCCAATATCCTTACCTATTTTAAGGATGTGGAGCGTGAGAAGGGAATAGAACTGGTTTTGGCGACGGAGAAGCCCCAAACCTTCGCGTGGATAGATACCGAAAAAATGGATATTGTGCTATATAATGTTTTGGCCAACGCTTTTAAGTTTACTCCGGCAGATAAAAAGATCGTGGTGAAGATCAGGGAACAGGGCCTGCCGTCAAATCTCATCATCGATATAACAGATCAGGGGCCGGGTGTACCAATCGAAAAACTAAGCGCTATTTTTGATATGTTTTATGAAGCCGGTAACAATGAAACTAAAAATGTTAAAGGCACCGGCATAGGTCTGGCATTTTCAAAGGAACTTGTAGAACTGCATAAAGGGCAGATATCGGCCCGTAATAACCCGGATGGCGGCCTGACTGTGCGTATTGAACTACCGGCCGGCAACCAGCATTTTAATGCATCGCAGGTAATATTTACAGATGAACCGGCAATAGGTATTGTTGCACACGAGGCTGATGCCGGGGTGCCGCTTTCGGTAATTTCGCAATCACACGGGCATGGCCCGGCAGTGCCATTGCTGCTGCTGGTTGAGGATAACGCAGAATTACGGTCGTTTTTAAGCATACAGTTGAGCGAATTATACCGGGTGGAAACCGCAGCCAATGGCGAAGAGGGATTAAGAAAAGCGAACGAACTACTGCCCGACCTGATACTAAGCGATGTAATGATGCCAGTGATGGATGGGCTGGAAATGCTGGACAAACTTAAAAATACACAGGCAACAAGCCATATACCGGTAATTATTCTATCGGCAAGGCATTCGGTAGAAAACCAGGTGCAGGGCTTAAAGTACGGGGCCGACTACTACATCACCAAGCCATTCCAAAACGAGTTTCTTTTAGCTGCCGTTCAAAACTTGCTCGACCGCCGGCGCCGGATGTTTGACGGCATAGTAGAACAAAAAACCAACTTTGTCGATCTCGGGCCTTCGCAATTGGTCATCACCTCAAAAGACGAAGCGTTTTTGAAGCAGGTAGTTGAAGTAGTTGAAAAAGGCATGGCCAATCCCGAGTTCCAGGTAGATGAAGTAGCCGAATCGATGGGGATGGGGCGCACCACCTTTTTTACCAAATTTAAAAGCCTCACCAATTTGGCGCCTGTTGAGTTTGTACGCGATATGCGCCTGAAGCGTGGCCTGCAACATCTGGATGCCGGCGAGACCAATATCTCGGTAATTGCCTATACCGTCGGCTTTAACAATGCCCGTTACTTCAGTACTTGCTTTAAAGAAAAATACAAAGTGTCCCCGTCCGAATATATCCGGCAGAAGGCCGAAAAGGCAAAATAAATCCACTTTTGCAGTCTCCCGTCGATTTTTGAACACATTTCGTCAAAATTTAGACATCTAAAATCAGCCCTCATCCTACGTTTGTGATGTAATACAATCGATTGCATAGCTATTCTGAAAATGGCTAAATGCAAATCGCCGGTGTTGCACAACCAATTATTTATAACACAACAGTTCTTAATGGATGAGGCCGCAAGGGCCTGTTCGGGCGGGACTGGTTTATCAAAACCAAATTACGTATGAAGAGATTTTTACTGCTAAATTCCCTGCTGCTGTTTTTTTGCATCGCGGCCTGGGCGCAAACCAAAACCATCACGGGTACGGTAACGGACAACAAAGCCAACCCTATCCCGGGTACCAGCGTACTTATTAAAGGATCCACCCGCGGTACATCGGCCGATGTGGATGGTAAATTTAAGATCGCTGTTCCCACTACTGGGGATGTGGTGCTGGTGTTCAAATTCCTGGGCTACAAGCCGCAGGAAATAACGGTAGGCGCACAAACCCAGCTGAACGTTAAACTGCTTGAAGACGCGGCTACACAGCTAAACGAAGTAGTAGTGAATATTGGTTATACCAGCGTTGCCCGCGAAAAACTGGCCGGCGCGGTATCATCCATCACTCAAAAAGATCTGAAGGACTATCCCGTAAGTACCGTTGCCGAGGCATTGGCCGGTAAACTGGCGGGCGTTTCGGTAAAAACTACCGAAGGCGCGCCGGGTGCTGATATCCAGGTGGTGGTGCGTGGCGGTACTTCGCTCACCCAGGATAACTCGCCGCTGTACATTGTAGATGGCGTACCGCTGGATAACGCACTATCTATTTTATCGCCAAACGAGATCCAAACTATTGATGTACTTAAAGACTTAGCTTCTACCGCTATATACGGCGCCCGTGGCGCTAACGGTGTGGTGCTCATCACCACCAAAAGCGGTAAAAAAGGCCGCACGGTTGTAGCTGTTGATGCCTTTGCCGGCGACAGGCAGATCAGCACCGAACTAAAGGTGATGAAGCCTTACGACTTTGTAAACTATCAATACGAATTAAGCCACCTGCATTTTAACGGTGGGCCGATAACGGACACCGTTGCCTTAAATGGGTTCACCCGTACCTATGGCACCTACCAGGACCTGGAGATCTACAAAAGCTTCCCGGGGGTTGACTGGCAGGATAAGATATTTGGACGTAACGCGAAATCAAGCAACCAAAATATCTCTATTAATGGCGGTTCGGACGTGGCTACCTATAATTTCAGCATGAACAATACCAACGAGAACGGCATCATGCTTAACTCGGGCCTGAAGCGGACACTGGCCAGCCTGCGCTTCGATACCAGGATCGGTACCAAGCTGCGCTTTGGCGCCAATGTAAGATACAGCCGGCAGATAGTTGATGGTGTGGGTACCTCATCAACCGGTAACCTTAAATATGTCATCAGGTACCAGCCTTACCAGGGCGTTGTGAGCTTTGAGGAGTACGACCCGAATGCCATCTTCGATAATACCATCAACCTGAGTAACCCGCTTACCGCCGCATTGTCTGACGTGAAAAAGGCATATTCAAACAACCTGATCACCAGCGGGCAGGTAACCTTTAACCCTATCCCTAAGCTTACCATCAGGAGTATTGTGGGTTATAATGTTGCCGATAACAAATCGAACCAATTCTCGGGCGTATCTAACGTATCGGTATCAAGTGCCAACAGTTCAAGCCAGTATGCCAGTCAGCCTTTTATTAGCTTAAGCACCGGTAATAACGTGGCAATTAACAACAGCAACACCATCGATTATAATACATCGATAGGCAAAAACCATACGCTGGATGTGATTTTGGGGCAGGAGATCAACCAGAATAATGGTAATACCTATAATCAAAGCATCAAATACTTCCCGGCAGCGGTAACGGCCGAGCAGGCTTTTGCCAACGTGCAGCAGGCTAACCCACCAAGCGGGGCTATCCAGCCAACACCTACTACGGATGTTTCGGGCGACAGGCTGTTCTCGTTTTTTGGCCGCATGATGTATTCGTACAAAAGCAAATACAACCTGAACTTACTGGCCCGTCGCGATGGTTCATCCAAATTTGCCGATGCACATAAGTGGGGCACATTCCCATCGGCACAGTTTGCCTGGCGCATGACCGAGGAGTCGTTTATGAAGGCATTTAAGCACGATTGGCTGAACAACCTGAAGCTAAGGGCCAGCTACGGTACCGCGGGTAACAACCGGGTAAGCGGCGACCGTATTTATCAAACCATATTTACCACCAGCGCCACCGCCGCGGGCTATGCCGCTACCGACGCGTCGCAAACCTCGGGCCTGTATTCGGCCAACCTCGCTAACCCTAATTTAAAATGGGAAACAACTATCTCAAAAGATCTGGGTTTAGATTTTGATATGCTGGGTAGCCGCTTAACGCTATCCTTAGATGCCTATATTAACCGCACCAACGACCTGCTGCTGCAAACCAACGTTCCGCAGGAGACGGGTTACCTTACCCAGTACCAAAACATCGGTGCTACACAAAACAAAGGTTTAGAGCTACAGCTGAATGCCGCTATTATCAGCAGCAAAAACTTTCAGTGGAACGCCAGCTTTAATATCTCTACCAATAAAAACACCATCCTTGCCTTACAGGGCGGTGTAGACGGCTACCTGGTATCATCGGGCTGGGGCCAGAATGGCGAGGACTTTAAAGTGCAGGTGGGTCAGCCGGTTGGCCAATACTACGGCTACGTTGCCGATGGCTTTTATACGGTTGACGACTTCGACCGTACCAAATCTGATATTGTAAAAGGCTCCTTTGTGCTGAAACCAGGAAGAACCAACTCATCGGTTATCCTAAACCAGGCCGTGGCCCCGGGCGTGTTGAAGCTGAAGAAAACCACCGCTACCGCCGATTCTGTTATCCGCACATCCGACCGTACGGTTTTAGGGAACGTGCAGGCTAAGTTTTATGGCGGCTTCGGTAACCAGTTTGCCTATAAAGGTTTTGATATGAGCGTGTTTGTTAACTTCTCGTACGGCAACAAAACCTATAATGCCAACAGCGTGGCTTACGGCGGCGTTTACCAGGCCAATGGTAACAACCTGCTGGATAAATACGTGAACAGGTTCCGCCGGTTTGATAACGCGGGCAACCTGATCACCGATTGGGATCAGCTGGCCGCCCAAAATACCAATGCTACCATCAACGCGCCAAACAGGGGGCAGCCAATTTTAACATCGGATGCTATTGAGGATGCTTCGTTCCTGCGTATCACCAACGTAAGCTTCGGGTACTCGCTGCCGGCAAAATTATTACAGCGTACTAATTTTATTACCCGGCTAAGGGTATACGCTACTGTAAACAACCTGTACACCTTTACCAAATACACAGGTTACGATCCGGAAGCCAGCACCCGCCGCAGCAACCCGCTCACCCCGGGTGTTGATTATAACGCTTATCCACGCAACCGCTATTTTGTTGCCGGTATAAACCTCACTTTTTAATAGTACAGTCTCATGAAAAAATTTAAATACATTTTGATGATGCTGGCAGTTGCGGTTTGCAGCCTGCCCGCCTGTAAAAAATACCTGGATTATCAATCGCCATCCAAACTCAACATCGACCAAACTTTTAACGACGTTAATAACACCAATAGCCAGGTGATTGGCATTTACACCGAGCTGGCCGGCAGCAACGCCTACGGTAACCAGTTATCTATTTACTTCCATATAGGCGCCGACGAGTTTTCGATGCAAGGCTCAAGTAGCTTTGATACCGGCGCGGCCTATGCCATCCCTAACTATGGTACAAGTTCATCAAACACCAGCTTGTACAGCGTTTTTGTGCAGTTGTATAACGGTATCGAGCGGGCAAACATCGCCTGCAAGTATATCCCGCTATCGCCTTTGTACACCGGCGGCAGCGCTGCCCAAAAGGCGCAGATGCAACGCTATTATGGCGAAGCATTAGCCCTGCGCGCCCAATTTTATTACGAGTTGATCCGCAACTGGGGTGATGTACCGGCTACCTTTATTCCGGCTGCCGATCTGCCTACCCAGTTTCTGAAGAACACCAACCGCGATAGTACTTATGATCACATCCTGGCCGATCTGAAAACAGCCGAAGACCTGGTGCCATGGCGCGACGCGCAACCTGATTATGTAGATTTTCGCTTTACCAAGGGGGCTGTAAAAGCGCTGAGGGCACGCATAGCACTGGCACGTGGCGGCTACTCGCTGCGCACAGATACGCATTTGATGGAGCGCCGCAGCGATTACCAAACTTATTATAAAATAGCGTATGATGAAACCCTGGATATCATCAACTCGGGCAAGCATGGGCTTAACCCTAATTACGAGAATGTTTTTAAAACCCTGCACACCGGCTCAACGCGTAACGACGATGCGCACGAACTGATGTTTGAAGTAGCTATGTGGGGACAGATAAACGACAGTAACCTGGCCAGCGCAAATGGCATGGTATTCTCCAACTCGCCATCGTGGGGCAACGCCGGTGGCAGGCAAGTAGCTATACCAACCTATTATTATGAGTTTGATGCCACCAAGGATATCCGCCGCGATGTAACGCTGGCGCAGTACCAGGTAGAAAAGGATGTGGCTACCTCATCCATCAATACCAAGATCCCTTATACCGCCATCAGGATGGGTAATGGCAAGTTTCGCAAATCATGGACGGCTTTTTCGGGAACGGTTACAGGTACTTATGGGGTTAACTGGCCAATTATCCGTTATGCCGATGTGCTGCTGATGTATGCTGAAGCCGCGAACGAACTCGGCACTTCTGGCAGCATCACACCGCTGGCCGCCTTGCAAATGGTGCAGCGCCGGGCTTATGGCGCCAATACATTGCCGGTTACACCTACTGATAAGGCTGGCTTTTTTACCGCGCTGGTAAAAGAACGCCTGTTGGAATTTGGCGGCGAGGGCATCCGTAAATACGACCTGATCCGCTGGAACCTGCTGACTAAAACCATTGCAGATACCCGGGCCAAGATGCGGATGTTTGCCTTTGGTGCGCCTGCTACCGATCCGGATACCGGTTTGCCGAACCCATATAACAACTATCCGCAATATACTTACCCGCTGACTGCCGGTACGCCGTTCTCAAACGGTGATTCGAACAGCGAGGCGGCATCGCTGCTGTTTTATGGCAACGTGGGGCCAAGCTCGGCTTATTTTACGCCGAACACTACCTCGGGTACACCGGCAGGTTGCACCCAGCGCTACTGGCGTCGTGAAGCAGGGCTTTGGACGGCTGGCGTACTGACATCAACCTATATTAATGATGGCAGTACCGGCTGGGTTTGCCGCTTTGAAACCAACAAAAAGGAATTGCTGCCATATCCCGACCAGGTGATGACCGAAAACAGGGGTGGTATTACACAGAATTATGGTTATTAATCAGCATATCATCATGAAAAAATATAATAGATCTATCAGTATAATCCCGGCAATGGCCGTGGTGCTGATCATACTTGGTATGTTTAACAGCGCCTGCAAAAAGAATTTTACGGGCGAGGTGCAGGATACTTCCGTGAATAGACAGTTTACGCCGTCGGGGTTGAGCGTCAGCACCGTGCGCGATTCGGCTAAGTTTAAATGGAACGCGCCGCTGTATGCCTTAAAGGGCCAAACCTACACGCTCGATCTTTCAACCGATTCGTTATTTGCAAAGGTTGATTATTCGGTTGTAGTGGATACGCTGAAAGCCCTTTTCATCGATCCGCAGATCAAACTGAATACCCCTTACTTTACCAGGGTTAAAGCTAATGCCTTTAACGGCCGGCATGCTTCTAATTACTTCTACGCTCCACGTTCGTTCAGACTGGTAGGGCAGCAGTACTTAAAAGCCGTACGCGATTTCGAGATCACGGGAACAACAACCCTTATCCACTGGAGCGTTAACGATCAAACCGCAGGGCTGACCACTTTAGTCTTCACCCCGGCAACCGGGACAGCCGTAACAACTACGCTAAGCGCAGGCGATGTGACTGCCGGACAAAAACTGGTAACAGGATTAACACCGGGTACCAAATACACGGTGCAGCTGCTTGCGGGTGCTAAAAGCAAGGGTATCATCAACATAACCACTGCCGAAGCGGTTACTTATACTACCACCATTAATGCCGGGGGGAATCTTGGCGCTGCCATTACTGCCGCCGTAGATGGCGATGTGATCGGTGTTGGCCCGGGTACCTACTCGCTTACCGGTATTTACCAGGTACTGAACAAAACCATTACCATCCGCTCAACCTCAAACAACCCGGCCGATACCAAATTATTACTGCGCGAAATTGACCTGATTGGCGATGGCGCGGGTATCACGCTGGCGGGTTTGGATATTAATGGCAATTATACCGGTACAACTTACAATACCACACCTATTGTACTTTACGGTACCGCCGCCACAACAGGCGCCGCCGCCAACTTTGCCAATATTAAAATAGATAATTGCGTGATGCATGACTACACCCGCTGCATCATCAGGGGCAATTATGGTACTGCCGCCAACGTTCAGACGATAGGCGCGATAACCATCAACAACTCCATCTTCTACAATTTCGATCAGACCAACGTGCAGGGGTATTATATGTTCTCGCTGGAGAAGCTGCAGTTAAAATCGCTGAGCGTTACCAAATCTACTTTCTATAATGTGGGCGATGGTATGGTGAATATGGGTACCGCGCTGGCTGCCCCGGCTAATTTGGCTGCCGCGCCTGTAATTACGTTCGATTACAATACGTTTAATGGCTTCTCGGGCAATACCAAATATCCGTTTATTGATGCCAACGCCAACCTCATCACTTTTAACTTTAATAACAGTATCGTGGCTAATACACCAATATCGGGTTCGATAAATACGGCCGCGTTCAGAGCCAGCAACACGCAAAACGCGTTGTCGTTCTCTAACAACAATTACTTTAAGTTTAATGTAACGCCCGGAGGCTCCATCATTTCGCTTACCGGCCTGCTCCAAAATAATAACCAGAAAATAGACCTGGGCTGGACGGCCGCTACCACAAACTTTCTGCTGGTACCAACTGCCACAAATACGGCAGTGTTCTCGGCAAGTTCAAACGGTGGTACCGTGGGCGATCCACGCTGGGCATATTAATAAGAAACAGATCTACCCCCCGCCATCAGGGCCTTGATGGCTTTTATAAATTGGTTACCATCCCGGCTGCAGCCCTGCAGCCGGATGGTATATTTTTAAGATGATAAAATGAGAATGACGGGAATGAAACACGGAGCGATGAGACAAATCACAATAACAGTTCTTTTGCTGATAACAGCTTTTACAGTCAAAGCCGCGGGCTATGACGCCGTTGTGGCCAAAGACGGAAGCGGAACCTATAAAAGCGTGCAGGCCGCCATTGATGCCGCGCCCGAGGGGTGCACAAGCCCATATAAAATATACATTAAAAAAGGCACCTATACCGAACAGATCACCATCCCGGCCAGTAAACCTTTTTTGGAACTGATAGGCGAGAACGTTGCCACTACCACCATAGCCTACGCCGATGGCAAAGGCGGCACAACAGCCTTTACCATTAATGCTAACGATTGCATGCTTACCGGTTTGACGCTTGAAAACACGCAGGGCCGGATTGGTGATGGGCCACAATCGCTGGCGGTGAAAACAAATGCCGACCGGATCGTTTTTGTGAACTGCCGCTTCATCAGCGGGCAGGACACGGTTATGGTTGCGCCTGCTAACTACAGGGTGTATTTTTATAATTGCTATATCGATGGTAATACCGATTTTATTTACGGCGCATCAGTTGCCGTGTTTGATAAATGTGTGATCTACTGCCGCGACCGCACCGACCTGAGCAAGGGTGGTTACTTAACCGCGGCCAGTACGCCGGTTAATCAGCCCTACGGTCTTGTTTTTAGGGATTGCCTATTGCCAGGGAACCATGGCATTACCAGCTATACCCTTGGCCGCCCATGGCAAAATGATGCCAGTACCGAAGTAAAAGGTCGCACCCGCGCGGGTAACAAAGTGGTTTTCCTCAACACCAAAATGGGGGCGTCTATCCAGCCGGTGGGCTGGTCGATGTGGGATGCGGGGACTAAGACTGAAAATATAATTTATGCTGAATACCACACCCAAAATACAGACGGCTCGCTGTTGGATATCAGTAAAAGGGTAGATTGGTCTAAGCAGTTGAACGTTAAGGATGCGGCAATTTATTATGATAATAAAGCTGTATTAGGCAACTGGGAGCCTTTTGCGGTTTGGGCTGATCTGAAACAAGATAGAAAACAGTCCTCACTTGCTGTAGCGAATTTTAAAGTGAGGTTTGGAACAATCGATTGTTTTTTGCAATTTAACAGCTGCTGGCCGCAACAGGGCGTAACCTACACCTTGTTAAAAAGCAGCGATGGCGTGAATTACCAGGAAGTAAAGCAGCTAACATCGGCATCAAATACCGATGCCGCGTTTGAATTTACTGATCAGCTACCCGCTGAAGCGCAAACCTGTTATTACCAGGTAAAGGCAGCGAAGGGAAAAGAAACGGTGCTGTCTGAAGCCATCATTGTAAACCTGAAGGATAAACCGCAGGGCAAAACGTATACCCGTTAAATTGTCGAAATAAAATTATAATAATGAAGATCAAAGCTGCTATTGGCCTGGGGATGGGCCTGCTGTTAGGAAATGTAATGTTAGCAAACGCGCAGGCCACAAGGCAGGTGCTCGACCTGACTAAGCTTAACTGGTCGGTTTGGCTGGATACCGCCGCTAAGTGGCAAAACGATCAGTTGTATGCTGTGCCTAAACCCATCAGCCAAATGCCGGTTAATCTGCCTACGGGTGGATGGGCCGCATTGCCGGGTAAAAATGCCCAAACGGTACAGTTGCCGGCCACGGTTGAAGAATATTTTTGGGGCTATAACGGCAGTAAATTTGGCGTTAACGGTAATTACCTGGGCGTTTCATGGTTCAGCACAAAGGTAATGGTACCGGTCAATTATAAAGGTAAGCACCTGCGGTTACAGTTTGAAAGCGCCCGCTTCCGCGCCGAGGTGTTTGTTAACCGGCAACTGGTTGGCTACGATCTGATATCGGGGACACCATTCGATATGGATGTTACCAAAGCATTGATCCCCGGCAAACTGAATGATATCGCCGTAAGGATAACCGATCCCAACGGCAACTTCGACTGGCGCGACAGCCAAAACTTTATGTGGGGCGATTACCGCACGCAGCCCTCACACGGCTTTGGCGGCATCACCGGTAAGGTATCGCTTACCGCTACCGGCAATACCTTTATTTCGGATGTGTTTGTGAAGAACACACCGCAAATAAATAAGGTTGATGTGCAGGTAACGATAGACAACCCAGCCGGCAGTGATGTTAAAGGCACCTGTGTGCTATCTGTAAAGGATAACAGCACCGGGAAGATCGTTTATACGCATAGCTATCAGCAAACAGAAAAAGAACAAAGCTATACAGTTGAACTTCCCAACGCTAAACCATGGGATGTGGAGCATCCCAACCTTTATACCATGCTGGTAAACTGGAAGGGCGCCGATGGTATAACAGATGATTTTCAGCGGCGCTTTGGCTTCCGCTGGTTCGAGGTAAAGGATGTTAACGGCGATCAGCAATTTTATCTTAACAATAAACGCATCGTCCTGCGTACTTCTATTTCCTGGGGATTTTGGGGAGGGAATGGCATCGCGCCCTCAGACGCGCTGGCGCACAAACAGGTGGCTGATGCAAAGGCGCTGGGCTTGAATATGCTTAACTTTCACCGCACCATTGGCCAAACCAATGTTTTGGATGCTGCCGACGAATTAGGCTTGCTTTACTTTGAAGAGCCGGGCGGCAATCAATATCCCGATAACCTTTTCAACCCTAAAAACGAGGCTGAAAAGAAGCAGACCGATTTTTACCTCGCTGCGCGCGATCAGAAGTTTTTTCGTATGGTGCGCCGCGACCGTAATCACCCATCGCTGGTGATCTACAATATGCATAACGAGCGTGGCGCGCAACCGCAAGCTATCGACAGGGAAGAAATGATGACGGGACACAAACTGGATAACTCGCGCATCATCACCTATAATTCATCAAACGGACCTATCAAGCAAAACGAACCCGATACCCGGTTTAAACTGCACCTGTTCCCGTATGATGATAAGTTTTACGATTACGGCTGGTTCGATCAGCATCATGCAGGAGGGCCGGGTGTTTATCACGATAATTTGTATAACAACCCAACCAACTACGCCAAGTATACCGATCATAAAGACGAGATCATTTACTATGGCGAAGAAGGCGCCATCGGCACCCCGCCAAGGTTGCAGCTGATACGCGATGAGATACTGAGAACAGGCGTGAACCGTGGCTGGGAAACCGATACCTATTTAAAATGGTACGATGCTTACGATGGCTTCCTGAAAAAGAACGGCTTTTCGAAGGCATTCCCTAACGTAGATAGCCTGACCCGTAAAATGGGCAACGTGGCCTACTATTACCAGGGCCGGGTGATTGAGAATGTGCGCATTAACAATATCATCGATGGCTATGCCATTAACGGCTGGGAAAGTATGAAGCAGGAAAATCACTCGGGCGTGGTTGATGATTACCGCAACCTGAAGGGTGATGCCGCGTTGATATCCCGCTACAACAAACCTTTATATGTTGCTGTAAAACTCAATCATAAAGTGATGCCTGTTGGTGGTACAGCCGTGGCTGATTTCTTTATCGTTAACGAAAAAAATATTAATGGCGATGCCGAGCTGGAAATTAAAGTGATGAACCAGGGCCATGTGCTGATGACTAAAAAACAACAGGTTAAGGTAAGCGGCGGTACCGTTTATGGCGAATTATTGCTGAAAGGTATCCAGGTGCCGGTAAATAATGCTGGCTATACCCGGGTAAGCGCTACACTGCGACAGGGAGCAAGCACCGTTTGCACCGGCGATGACGACATTTTTGCCGTGAAGCTCAATACCCAGGGTGTTGATAAGCGATTGATAGTTGCCGATACAACGGGCCTTATCCAATCGTACCTGAAATCGGCAGGCATTAGTGATATTAAAAGCTATAGATCGGGCAAACCGGATGGGCATGTGCTTGTAATTGGCGCTTATGATCCTACGCAAACCGGCAACCCGTTAGTAACCGATATTTTGGAATGGGTAAATAACGGTAATACCCTGGTGATAGCCGGCAACACCGAAAAGTGGGCCACCCACCTGGCTAAAAAGGAAGCGATGGATTTTAGGGGCATACAGGTGATGGGCACCAGTTGGTACGGCGGTAATTACTTTGTAAAGGATAGTAAGCTGTTTGATGGTTTGCCACAGTCGTGTGTATTTAACTGGGAGTACCAGTGCCTGGCTGCCTACAACAAAAACCGCATAGGCTTGCGCATGATGAGCGGCGAAACCATTGTCGGGGCGGTTTCAGATCATAAGCAGGAAGTTTATTCGGCGTTGAGCGTTATCCCACACGGGCGTGGTAAGATCATTCTGAACGCGCTTGATCTGCTGTCGTGCATCAAAGCGGTAAAAACAGAAAAAAAGGCCGAGGGCGATGGTGAAAACGCGTCGATGGCCGGGTTTGATAACGCGGCGGCAAATCCTGCCAATATTGTGGGGCAGCAATTATTATTGAATATGCTTAAAACCAATTGATGATGAGAAGAAGCAGGATACTATCGCTGTTAGTAATAGTTATAACAGCGCTTACGGTAACGGCATTTATAAAGATCAGGCCGGATGAAAAACCGGTGCTGTACATCATCGGCGATTCGACGGTACAGAACAATGATGGCAACGGGCGCAATGATTACTGGGGCTGGGGTACGCCATTTAAGGCGTTTATTGATACCACGCGCATCTCGCTGCAAAATCACGCCAAATCGGGCACCAGTACGCGTACGTTTATTTTAGATGGCCGTTGGGATAAGATATTGACCACGCTGAAAAAGGGCGATTTTGTAATTATGCAATTCGGTCATAACGATCATGCCGGAGTGGCAGATACCGGTCAGCAAAAAGGGACCTTGCTGGGTATCAGCGATTCTACGCAGGATATCCTGAGCAAGCGCACCAACAAAACAGAAACGGTGCATACTTATGGCTGGTACCTGCAAAAGTTAATTACCGAAGCCAAACAAAAAGGGGCGATCCCAATTGTATGTTCGCTGGTGCCACGTAATCGCTGGAAGGATGGTGAAGTAGTAAAGGAAGCCGAATACCCCGAATGGGCACAGGCAGAAGCCCAAAAGAACGGCGCTTACTATATCAACCTGAACCGTATTATTGCCGCGCACTGGAAGCAATTGGGACCAGCGGAAGTTAAAAAGTTTTTCCCGGGCGATGGTACGCATACCAATATCGCGGGCGCCAGGTTAAATGCTTCATGTGTGGCCGAGGGACTTAAGGGGCTTCCCGATTGCCCGCTCACGCAATATCTTAAATGATCTGCCTACACCCGTTAATAAAGAATAGCTAAATGAAAAGAAATAAAATACAGCTGCTTACCGCGGCAATAGCATTGCTTGCTCCATTATTAACAATGCAGCATGCTGATGCACAACCTACTGCTGCGAAAGTAGCGGGCAACCCTTACATCGCAAAAAACGATGTTACCTGGACATCTTTAGGAAAGGATGAAAACGATTCGATGCCTTTAGGCAATGGGCGATTAGCCGCTAATGTGTGGACGGAGCAAAACGGCGATCTTGTGCTGTTACTCTCCAGTCCGGATACGTGGACGGAAACCGGAAAATTGGTTAAACTGGGACGGGTACGCGTCAAACTTTCTGAAAATCCGTTTGCAGGCAATGCAGGTTTTAACCAAACCCTAAAGCTGGGGATAGGGGAGATCGAAATTAAAAACGGCAACAATACCTTACAGGTTTGGATAGATGCTAACCGCCCGGTTGTGCACTTGGAAGCGCATCTGGATAAGCCCGCGGCGATACAAGCTTCGCTTGAAATGTGGCGCAAAACCAAACCCTTTGCCGAATGGACTGAAGCCGACCAATCGCGGGTAATGAGTGGCGAAGCTAATCCACCTGCCGAGTCGGATGTGATATTCCTGGCCGGGGCAAACCAAATCAGTTGGTGCCACTTCAATCCAAATAGTTATTATCCATTTTTGATGCGGCAAGAGCATTTAGAATCGCTTATCGCTTCAACAAAAGATCCGCTGTATCATCGTTGCTTCGGTGCGGCCATAACCGGTGCCGGGCTGGTGAGTACCGATAATATTTCGCTAAAGTCAAAAACCGCCGCGAAGGACCTGAGCCTTGCTATTGTTGCGCTGATACAACCGCGGGCAGTATCGCCCGCAAGCTGGAAGAAGGATATGGACGCCCGGGTTAAATCGGTAACCAACCGCACGTTAGCGCAGGACAAGCAGGCACACCAAAAATGGTGGCAGGACTTTTGGAACCGCAGCTGGATAAACGTAAGCGGCAAGGATGAAACGGCAAATGTATCGCAGGGCTATGTGATGCAGCGGTATATGCTGGCCTGCTCATCGCGCGGGGAGATACCGGCCAAGTTTAACGGAGGCGTATTTACGGTTGGGCACGATATAGCGGATACCGTAAAACAACGGGCCGCCATTCACGACGCTGATTACCGGGCCTGGGGCGATAGCTACTGGAATCAGAATAACCGCCTGCTCTACTGGCCTCTAATAGCCACCGGCGATACAGATTTAATAAAACCATGGTATAATATGTACCTGAATGCCCTGCCATTGGCGAAGGGCAAAAACCAACTTTACTATCACCACGCCGGGGCAAGCTATCCTGAAACCATGCACTTTTGGGGTATATCCAATTTAGGCGATTTCGGGAAGAACAACCCCACCAATGAAATCCAAAGCCACTGGCAAAAATATCATGTGCAAGGGACGCTGGAAGTGATAGCCCAAATGCTGGATACTTATGATTACGGTCATGATAATACTTTTGCAGCTAAAGCACTGGTGCCTTTTGCCGATGAGATCATTACCTTTTACGGGCAGCACTGGCCCCGCGATGCTAACGGGAAGATCCTGATGTCGCCCAGCCAGTCGCTGGAAACTTATCAACTTACGGCTGTAAACCCCACGCCTGATATTGCCGGCTTAATGTCGGTAATTCCCCGTATGCTGGCTTTGTCAACAAACTTAACCACAGCCGCTCAGCGTGCGGCATGGGCTAAAACCTTAAATGATCTGCCGCCTATCCCTATCGGCAGAACAGCAAAAGGCAAATTGCCACCATTAGGCGATGGCGACCCTGATGGTACCATCACCATATTACCTGCCGAAAAATATGGCAAGCCCGGCAACGGCGAAAATCCCGAATTGTACGTGGCCTTCCCATATCGTATATTCGGTGTGGGCAAACCTAATCTTGAACTGGCAAAAAATACATTCGCTGCAAGGCGTTCGCCGCAAAATACTTGTTGGGGACAAGACGGTACGCAGGCGGCTGTGCTGGGTTTAACATCGATAGCCCAAAAAGCCGCCATTGCCGAGTTTAATAACTATGGCGACCAACGATTTAAATGGTTCTGGAAGCCCGGGCACGATTGGATCCCCGATCTGGACAACGGCGGCGACGGTATGATCACCCTGCAAAATATGCTGATGCAGTGCGACGATAAACGCATACAGCTTTTACCGGCCTGGCCTGCAGACTGGACTGCCGATTTTAAACTGAACGCGCCATATCAAACCACGGTACAAGGCCATGTGGAAAATGGTAAAGTGACCAATCTTGTGGTAACACCAGCAGCGCGAATAAAGGATGTGGTGATGGTAAAAGCAGGGAAATGATCGGACTGATTGATATTGAATAAAACGGGAGCTTCTTAATTATTGATCTGTAGACATTGAAAATCAGCAATTAGGAAGCTTTACCGGAAAAGGTACCGGATGCTTAACCAAGCCGGCTTAGTGTTTCCCTTGAAACGCCAAGATAAGCGGCGATAAGTTGTTTGGGTACAAGGTTATACAGTTCAGGATACAGCCTCATCAGGTCCTCGTACCGGCCTTTGGCATCGTTGTTCATAAAAGAAAGCAACCGTTTATGCGCCGCTACATAACCGCGGTAAGTTCGCCAGCGGAAGAAATGCCCGATCTGCGGGATCTCGTTACACAGTTTTTCGCGGTCGTCGCTGTTCAGGCTCAGTGTTTCCGCATCGGTAATACAATCTACACTGGTGGTGGCCTTGACATGATAATAGAGCGCGTTATAATCCGACGCCCACCAGTTTGGCATGGCGAACATCAGGATAAACATCTTCAGGTCATCGTTGATGTAAAATGATTTAAGGCAGCCGCTAACTACAAAATATTCGGCATCTACCGTATCGCCTACAGAAAATACTGTTTGCCCTTTCTTAAAAGTATGTGGTTTGAAATGCGAAAAAACATAAGCGAATTCTTCATCACTAAGGGCTATCTGTTTTAAAAAATGTTGTTTTAGTACTTCCTCGGCTTGCATCCGATAAAGTTACATTTCCTGGCAGATATTTCATTATTCGGCAACGTGTGTAGTATTATTACTTTGTGCCGTTTTTGGTAAACAAAACAGCATTATACTCACCAAAATTCCGCAACCAATTTGAACCGCCAATGCATAATGATAAGCTAACTGAACGCTATGGCTACGGCCAAGGAAATAAAAATATAAGCCACCGATAAGACAAATACCCAACGCCGAGGCCGTTTGCTGCACGGTTGAATAAACACCGGCCGCCGCTCCGGCAAATGCAGGTGGAAGGCTACGCAGCGTAACGTTCATTAAAGAGGGCAATGCCAGGCCGTTCCCCAGCCCATAGGCAGCCTGTAGCACAAAAAGAACCAACAAGCCTGCGCCGGTTTTAAAATAAACGATCTGTAATGCAAATGCCACCATGATTATGGCAAGGCCCACCTGCAAAACAATAGTACCATAGCGAGGGACAAGTTTACCCGCGATAATCGAACTAAGCGTAAACAGAACGCCGGTACCGATGAAAGACAAACCAGCAATTAATGGATGCAACCCAATACCTGTCTGCAAAAAAACGGCGCTTAAAAACAGGTAACAGGTATGCATCATAAAATGAAATAGCGCCGCCCACAAACCGATATTGAAATCCTTGAAGCCAAATAAGGCATTATCTATCAAAAGCGCCCTTCCGGCCGCTTTTTTACGGCGCTGATCATAAAAGAAATAGGTGAAGATAAATACGGAGATAACAAGCAGCGCAAAACTCCACCATGGCCATCCCGATTCGCGGCCCTGGATAAGCGGGTAGATAAGGCAAAATAAACCGGCGGTAAGGATGAACACACCACGGACATCCATTTTTGTTCCGCTGTGTCGTTCTGTTTCAGGAAGATAACGATAGGCGGCTAAAAGCGAGATTATCCCGATAGGAAGGTTGATCAGAAAGATCAGTCGCCAGCCGGCCACAAAGAAATGACCACCGGCGAAATATCCGCCCAAAACCTGGCCGATAATAGCGGCTAATCCCAACGCAATACCAAACCAGCTAAATGCTTTGGAACGCTCTTTCGCGTTGGTAAACAATACCTGGATAAACGCGATGGCCTGCGGCACCATAAATGCGGCGCTAACGCCCTGTAAAAAACGCATAGTGTTCAGTTCCGTTGGGGTTTGGGAAAGGCCACACAGGCAGGAAAACAACGTGAACCCGATCATTCCCCAGGTAAAGATGCGCTTACGGCCAAAATGATCGCCCGAGCGGCCGCCGGTGATCAGGAAAGAGGCGTAGCCCAACAAGTACCCGGCAATTACAAACTGGATCTGCGCGTCGCTGGCGTGTATCCCGGTTTTTATAGAGGGGATGGCGACATTAATGATAAAAATATCGACAACGGAAAGCAGCGGCGCGGTCAAAACAATGACCAGCGCCAGCCAGGGTGAAACTGCCTTATTCATGAGATAGCAATTGTTGAAGATTAACGACAGGCAGTTCATCTGCTTCAAAAACAGCCGAATCTCCGGTGGTTAAAAATGCCCGGGCTATTTTAGCAGCGGTTTGCCAGGCAATGTGCGATACGCCGGTACCAGCGCTTAACCTTTTTACGCCCCAATTAGCAAGCCTGTCGGCTTTGGCCAATCCGGGCATGGCCAGCACATTTAGGGGGAGCGAAGTGTTTTCGGCAATATGGGCGATCTCTTCACCGTTAGTAATTACCGGTACAAACAGGCCACAGGCACCGGCAGCTGCATATAGTTTTGCCCGTTTAACCGTTTCCGCTACACGTTCGGCAGGTGGCACCAGCGCTGCCAAATAAACATCAGTGCGGGCATTAATAAATAGTTCCGATCCATGCGCTTCTGCGGCACGCCGTATCGCTTCTATCTTTTTAGCCAGCAAGTCGGGGCTATCGGTACCATCTTCGATATTGATACCGGCCACACCGGCATCCAGCAATGGTTTGATATTTTCTGCTACCACCGCCGGGTCGTGGCTATAACCGTTCTCAAAATCTACAGAAAGCGGCACTGTAATTACGCGCGCGATGCGTTGCGCCACCTGCGCGTTCAATTGAGCGGTCATTTTATAACCATCGGGATAACCCAATGCCCAGGCTACCCCGGCACTGGTGGTAGCAATGGCTTGCGCACCCGATTGTTCGATGATCTTGGCGCTGGCGGCGTCCCAGGCATTGGGTAAGATCAAAGGTGTGGCCTGCCGGTGCAAGCTGCTGAATTTTTCAAAATTATTCATGACAGGTGATAATTAAATTCCGTGAGCGTTAGCTGATACTTCTTTCCAGGCATTCCATTCGGCCCAGCGGGTTTCATAGTTCTGCTGAACAAAGGGGTATGCTATTTTACCCAGGAACAACCTTAATGGCGGGTTTTCGCTGTCAACCAGTTTCAGCACCGCGTCGGTTGTAGCTTCGGGCTTGCCGTAGAAATCGGCAGGAAAACTACCAAAAAGATCTGTTTTTAATTTGTCATAAAGTGGGTTAGCTGCGGTTTGCACCGCTGATGCGCCGCCCCAGTCGGTAGAAAAGCCATTAGGTTCTACCAGCGAAACCTTTATACCAAACTGGGCCACTTCGGGAGCAAGCGATTCGGTTAAACCCTCTACCGCGAATTTTGATGCATTATAAATACCCAGTACAGGCAGCGTTACTACGCCTAATACACTTGATACCTGGATAATGTGGCCACTTTTTTGTTCGCGCATAATCGGGATAACTGCCTGGGTAACCCATAGCAAACCAAAGAAGTTGGTTTCCATTTGTTCGCGGGCTTGTTGTTCGGTGGTTTCTTCAACCGCGCCAAATAAACCGAAGCCGGCGTTATTGATCAGCGTATCTATCCTGCCAAAATGATCCTTGCCCGCCTTAACCGCGGCAAACACGGCTTCGCGGTCGTTCACATCCAGTTTAACCGGGAAAATATTGTCGCCGTATTGCTGCACCAGGTCATTTAAACTATTAAGATCACGTGCGGTAGCGATCACTTTATCGCCACGTTTTAAAAAAGCTTCTGCCCAGATCTTACCAAATCCCTTGGAAGCGCCGGTAATTAAAATTGTTTTTGACATCGTTTTTAATTTTTGTTGTTGAAACAAAATTGCTTCGGAAAAACGGAATGACGGTGTGATGTACATCACATTCAAAAAAGCCGGGTGATTATGTGATGTATGTCACATTATGCGGTATAAGCATAAAAAAGCCCGGCACAGAAGTACCGGGCGCATTGCCAGCCAAATTAATATGATCCAGTTATTACCAACAAAATTCAGTTCAGCAAATTCGGTTATTGTTTTATAGTTACTCACTGATCTACAGTGCGAACCTGTGGCGCTTTAACTTCCCTTTTACCTATCTTATAAGAAAATGTCAACCGCAGGTTTTGAGTTTGATAACGTGTAGTCAGCCGCTGGGTATAAGCTGCTGCTGCGATCACCTCATCGATATATACATGCCGGGTAAAAAACGCTTCTCCGCGAAGACTTAGATTAAGGCGTTCGTTCTTAAACTTTTTATTAAGCGTCATATTATAAAACTTCCAGCCTGCGCGATGGCCCTGTAAGCTCAGGTTGTTAGCATCGAAGTATCCGTAAAAATCAACGCTGTAACCTGCCGGTAACTTATAACTGGCGTTCAATGTCAATTGCCGCATTAGCCCGCCATTGCTTATAGCCAATGCCGGGCTTGCTAACCGGGCGTACTGTACGGTAAGCGTTCCGCCGAATACGAATGCCAGGCCCGGCTTCCAGTTAACAGTGGCCGATAATCCCAGCCGCTGGTTTTTGCCAAGATTCTTCCATGTACTTTCAAAGCGCCCGTTTGCCAAAGGCGTGCGTATATTTTCGATAGTGTTGCGATTGTCATTAAAAAACAGCACCACATCCCTAAAAAGGTCCGCGCTATTAACTGAATAACTGAACTGGTAGCGTTTGGTTATTTCGGGGACAAGGTTTGGATTGCCATGTTGCAGCGTTAGCGAATCGCTGGTGTTTACCGTAGGATCAAGATAGGAGACAAATGGGCGGACGATCTTTTGCGTATAGCTTAATTTCAGGCTGGTTTTATTATCAACAGCCAACTGTATTAACGCCTGGGGGATAACATTACTGAAGGATGGGATACTTGCAGCTGAATTTTTAAAAGTAGTGCTCAAACCCGTTCGTTCGTAACGCGTTCCCGCGCTGAACGACCATTTACCCCAACCGAAACTCATATTGGTATATACGGCGCTGATCTGGCTGTTATAGGCAAATATGGCCGAGCGCCCGGCATCGGGTTGATATTGGTTATCGTTTCGTACATCTTTAATGGTAAGTTTGCCACCGGTTTCCCATTTCAACCCGGCTGTAAATGTGTGCGCCAGGTCTGCCTGGATGATGCCGTCCTTATTGTTGCCGGTACTAAAAAACGTTTCGTTATAGCTACTAGTATTTTGCGCGTATTGCTGTAGGGTATAGTCGCTGCGGTTTTTAGATGGCGTATAGAGGCCTAGCAACGCGTATTCGGTTTTTCTGTCGGGCGAGCGCCCATTAAAGCCCAGGGTAAAGCTACCTCCTTCACTTCCGCCGGGTGTTTCCATTGTTCGCCGGAATAACAGCGCCGGTATCGTATTGATTTGGTCATAGTTATCAGAATTACTTGTGGTGCTGCTGCCTGCCCGCCGGTAGCGGTAACCGGCATTCAGCGTGTTTAAGGAATCAAGGCTGTATAACAGGTTAAATCCGCCATAAAAGTAAACCCCGGTCTGCCGGGTTTCCGTTTGCTGGCGCAACGAAAAACTTTCGCCGTTCCGCTGTAATACCACCCCGTTTTGATTGCGGTAGCGCTGGTAAAATGCATCACCGTGAACCTGTAGCGCACCCTGCTGATGGTGAATATCGCCCATGAAGTTTTCGCTGCGGTTGCCCAGCATGCCACCGATATTGCCATTAGTAGTGTTTTGCCGCGGCTTGCGGGTAATGATATTTACCACAGCGTCGGTCCCCTCGGCATCATAACGCGAGGACGGATCGGTGATCACCTCTACTTTAACTATTTGATCGCCCCTTATTGTCCGCAGCGCATCGGCTACCGATGGCGCGTAAATTTCGGATGGCTTCCCGTCAATCAGTAATTTAACATTCCCGCTTCCACGAACCATCAGGCTGCCATTGCCATCAACGCTTACCATCGGTACTTTTCGTAACACATCCGATGCATCCGCTCCGGCAACAGCGGGCAAATTTTCCATATTAAAAACGATCCCGTCAACCCGGTGTTCGATAGCAGGCCTTTGCCCGCGGATCACTACGGTTTGGAGTTGAATGAGGCCGTCTCATAAGTCAATTATGAGGCGGTTTTTTCGTTGATGCCGATTTAGATGAGTTATTAGGAAAGCGGGACTGTATCAGCCTGCTTTCGATTTTTTTGAGTTGGTTCAGGTGTTTTTATCGGATAAAAAGCCTTTTTTATCAGGCTTTCCACTTTCTGAGGTTATGTGCGATGGATAATAACCCTATTTCGACCTCGGTTTTGGACATTCCCTTCAGCAGGAATCGCCTGAAGCCGTGATTATGCTTCAGGTTGGCGAACACCGGTTCGACATCTGCGGGCCGTCGCTTTCGGTATTTGATGCCCTGTTCGGTATTCAATCTTTCTTTCGCTATCTGCTTGTGTATTCTAAGGCTGTGGTTGATCTCCACCACGCGGTTACCGGCTGCTTGGTGACAAACGCCCCGCATGGGGCAGTTTTCACAATTCTGCGCCTGATAGCGGCTGATCAGTTGCACATAGCCGGATGTGGAGACCCGCTGCCCGGTGCCGATATGCTGCATGTGTTGTCCCATCGGACATACCAGGTAATCTTCCTGTTCATTATAGTGCAAACTGTCATTACCGAATGCTTTGATGCCTTTATTTTGTTCCTGGTCGAACGTGTTGTATTTGATATAAGCTTCAATGCCTTTTTGCTGTAATACGCCATAGTTCTCGTCCGAACCGTAGCCCGCATCGGCCACTACCGCTTTTGGAAGTGCATGATATAAAGTTTCGTATTGTTCGATGTGTGATGGAAGGGTCTGGTAATCGGTTGTGGTTTGGTGCAGGCTATAGTTCAAGATGAACTGCTCCTGGGTGGAGATCTGCAGATTGTATCCGGGTTTAAGCTGCCCGTTCAGCATAGGGTCTTCTTTCATCCGCATGAAGGTGGCACCCGGGTCGGTCTTCGAAAAGCTGTTGCGACCGCCTAACAGCTTTTCCTGCTCGTCATACCGGGCCAGGTTCTCCGGCCAGTGCTTTTTGGCATAGTTCAGCTTCTGCCTTACTTTCTTATCGACATCTTCCTTATCGTCCAGGGCGGCGTTGATCTTTGAGATCGTTTCTTTTACTTTTTCCGGGTTGATCTCGCTGTATTCCAGCGGTGCGGTGTCTTTAAGTTCTTCGGCAGCGATGGTTTGCGCATAACTCCACAGTTCATCCAATTGGGCTTTCATCTTCTCCTTGCTGTTCTTAATGCTTTTGCCCCATACAAAAGTGTACTTGTTCGCTACCGATTCGATCTTGGTACCATCGGTAAAAACAGCTTCTTTCAGCGAGACGATACCTTCCTGCTGTAATAACAATACGATCTGTGAGAAGATCTCCTTTAAAACACCCGACAGCTTCTCGCTCCGGAAACGGTTGATGGTATTGTGATCAGGCTTTTTCATGCCTAAAAGCCACATGAAATGTACATTCTGCGCGGCCTGGTCTTCCAACTTCCGTGAAGAATACGTGTTGGTCAGATAACCGTAGATCAGCAGCTTGAGCATCAGCCGCGGATGAAAGCTGGATGCCCCGCCGCCTTTATACTTGCGGTTAATCGGTTTAACATCTACCTGATCGACCACCTTCGATACAATACGTACCGGATGACCCTGCGGTACCAGTTCCTCCAGTTTATACGGTAAAAAGGTTAACTGGTCAGGATCATATTCCTTAAAGACTACTTTTCCTCCCATGCCTTTAAGTTACTGAAAATTACGCTCAAAAACAAAGAGGCTGCCTCGCTTTTGAGACAGCCTCTTAAGGCTATCCACCTTTTGCGCCCGGCTTTGTAACAACCAGAAGCAGCAAAATACCATCAAAAGGAAATATCTCATTTAAAACGGAGCATGGAGAGCATTTCTTCCTTTTCCAGCTCGTGCGCGGTATAATACAGGCTAAGCCGGTGCCCGGTGTTTTTGCCGGCAATCTGTAGCAGGTCGCGCATGGCAATGGTCATTTTCGGGTTTGTGCCTGTAGGGTCGGCAAAATCCCATTTGCGCAACGTGCTTCCGGTTTCATCTTTCAGCGCGATACTGCGGCCGGTACCAGGGCCATTATCTTTACGGCAATGCCTGTAAAGCACCTGTAGCTGATCGGTCGCGGCGGCTTTATCTAATTGCAGTACCCTTAAATTTACCGGTTGATTAATAGCCTGGCGAAACACAGATTGGTTGTTGAGATAGATCTCGTAAGTGTCCAGTCCAAACCAGGTGGTGAAACTTAATGTGCTGATGGCTAATGTAATGAGCGTACATACAGTGATGAACGCCAGTGGGATCCTGATCTTTTTCATACGATTGTTTTTTAATGAATTATTGTATTGATTGACACAATAGTACGCAGGTAAAAAACACGCGTGAAAAATAGTAGAGCAACAACCGATATAATAGATATCTGTTTTTTATACTTATATTCCTCTACTTTTTAGGTCGTTCGTCGATATAATTTTGCGGCCCCGGGGCTTTTGGCTTCCTTTAAAACATATTGATACGCTGTAAATGCACCATTCGGAAAAAATATTTAAAAAACGCGGCATCTTAACCAAAAATACCCTGATCCACGGCGCTTACTGGATATTGGTTACAGGCTTTTTTTTGTATGAAAAACGCTACCTGATCTATAAAGCCAACCTGCCTTATTTTTTCGCCTGCGTTTCGGGGCGCATCCTGTTGCTTATTATCATCGCTTACCTTAACCTGCATTATTTTTTGCCTAAATACCTGGCCGGTAAACGGTATGTGGCTTATGGTGCGGCCATATTGCTATCGCTCATCGCTTACCTGTTCATCCAAACTCTGTATGATTTTTACCTGTATGGTTATGTGGTTGGCCCCATGTATAACAGCAATCTCGCCGAAGCGCTCTCCTATAATTTCTTCAGTGCCTTATGGTACCTGGGGTTGATGCTGGCCCTGAAGCTGAGCCTTGACTGGTACGGGCAACAACTGCTTATCCAGCGCATCACGGTAGAAAAATTGAATGCCGAGGTTGATTTTTTGCGCGCGCAGGTTAACCCACACTTTTTATTTAATATCCTGAACAACCTGTATGCCCTGACGCTTAAAAAATCAGACCTGGCGCCTGATGTGGTGCTGAAGCTCTCGGCCATGATGGAATATATGCTGTATGACAGTAATGATGAAAAAGTACTGCTGGGTAAGGAATTAACATACCTGCACAATTATATTGAACTTGAACGGCTTCGCTTTAACGGCAACGCGTTAATTAGCTTAAGTACAGATCCGGCGGCTGAAGGCCAGCGGATAGCGCCCCTGTTATTACTGCCCGTGGTAGAAAACGCTTTTAAGCATGGTTTGGGCAAGCAAACCGATAATGGCTGGCTAAAAGTTAATATCGATCTAAACGGATCGGTGTTGACTGCAAGGGTAGAGAACTCAAAACCGGCAGCACCCGCCCGCCATCATAAAGGTGGCATAGGGCTCGATAATTTGCACAAACGGCTGGAGTTGCTTTATCCCGGCAGGCACCGGTTACAGTTAGAGGATAGTGCCACTACTTATAAAGCCACACTTGTTATTGACCTATGATGGAAACAGCGCTAAATATTGTTGTAGTGGACGACGAACCGCTGGCGCGCGAAGTGCTTGAAGGGTATTTGAAAAGAATAGCCGGGATACAAAGCGTGCATCTTTTCCCTAATGCTAAGGAGGCTTTGCTTTATTTGGAAAAGCAAACCGCCGGCCTGCTTTTGCTGGATATAGAAATGCCCGAGATGACGGGTATCGAATTCCTGAAGCGCTTACCCGACCCACCGCTCACCATTTTTACCACTGCCTACCGTAATTATGCTTTTGATGGTTATGAACTGGGCGTGATCGATTTCCTGCTAAAACCCATCGCTTTCGACCGTTTTGAACTGGCCATAACCAGGGCCCGTGAATTACTGGACTTAAAGGAACATAGCCAACTGCCGGATACGAGTGAGCACAACAACGATTTTATTTTTGTAAAAAGTGGTGTGCAGCGCATTAAGCTCCAGTTTAGCGAGGTTACGCATATACAAGGGCTAAAAGATTACGCGGTGATCTATACGCCTGCAAAAAAGATCCTGCTCAAGGGTTCGGTTAAAGCCATGCTTGGCATTTTTCCATCTAACCGTTTTATTCGCGTACATAAATCCTTTATTGTGAACCTGCAAAAAGTCAATCAGTTAGAGCGAAATTACATCCTGCTGAACGGGCACCACATCCCGGTAGGGCGCAGTTTTCGCGAGGATTTGGAAAAACTGATACAAACGCATTAACAAATGTGAACAGACTAACGCGTTGCTGCATTTTTTAATTAAAACGGTTTTTACTATGTAGCAATAAGTCTGGGTACTGCGTAATGATTATAAAATCACACGCATATGAAACCGATCTTATTAGGTACATTTCTGTCCATCCTGCTGTTGGCGGGGGCTTGTAAAAAAGACAACGCGCAACTGGGAGTTAATAGTGGCCTGACCGGTTCATGGAGCGAGCCGCCCATTTCTACTACGATGACAAGGGGCCTTGATTTTTACAAGGACAGCATTTTTTATGTGGTACGTGACTATACCGATCCGGCGAATGTGCTGACGACCCGTATCAATGGCACTTACAGTACCGATGGTCATCAGCTATCCACAAGTTTTAAGGAGATCGTTATCCGCCAGAAAAATAACCAGGTGATATACCGGACGCCGTTTACCGGAACTTTGTTTGATAATGCCACTTACCAGTTGGACGGCAATAGGTTAATATTGCACTACACCAGCTACCCGGCCGATGCGCCTGTGGCAACAAGTATGACATTAAATCGCCAGTTGCCTGATTAAAGGGGTGGTTTTGTTACGATAATTAAAAAGGGGAGTCGCCGGCTTCCCTTTTTAATCGCGCTGAGCCTTATACAGCTTCTTCATCTTTTTAACATCCTTTTCCAGTTTTTCCACCAGTTCGTGGATCTCGCCATTCTTAAAGCCGGGCAAACGGGAGGCGATCAGTTCCTTCCATTCAGATAGCGGGCGGTTTAGGTATGCCCCGGTCTGTAAAGCTTCGGTATTAAAAAAATTGGCCAGGTGTTCCTGTCGCTTGTTTCTCATCTTAACCTGCTCCTCTGGGTTGCCAGTGATCAATTGATCATAATAATCAAAATGTATGAGCAGGTCGGCAATTTCCAACGTCACGATATTGTAGTCCATAGGATGCTAAATTAATAAGCGGTTAGCAAACCATAGCATGGATAACAAAAATATAACAGGAATTTAATTTGAAAAACACGCTTACCGGGGGCTTAAAGGCAGGCGGCAACCTCCTGTTTTAACAGTCACTCAGTTGCGGAACCTTTCATACATTCGCGCTGTATCTCAAATAAAAATTCAAACAGGTTAACCTCAGTAGGGATCTGTAGTTTTTTGCGTAAACGGTATCTGCTGATCTCGACCCCGCGCACGGAGATGGCCATCAGTTGAGCAATCTCTTTACTGGATAAATTCATGATGAGATAGGCGGCCAGCTTCAATTCCTGCTGGTTAATGCTGGGGTAACGTTCTTTAACGATGGTTAAAAAATCGGCGTGCACTTTATTAAAATGTACCGAGAATTGTTCCCATTCCTCGTTCACTTTTTTCTCGTCGGATAATAGGCGGACTATTTTTTTGATCTCTACCGTCTCTATTGTATCCCTGCCCGATTTTTGAAGCCGCTGCAATTCTTCTTTAACTTTTAAGATGAACTCCTTTTTCTGCACCAGGGTCATCGCGGTGGTTGCCAGTTCGGAGTTTTTGTATTCTATTTCGCTTTCCAGCTTTTCGTTTCGCAGTTTCACCACTTCTTTTTCCGATATCTCCAGTTCAAGTCGGTGCTGGTAGGCCATTTGCTTTTGCTCTTCTTCGTTCTTTTGGCGCTGTAGCATCAGTTCGTTCTCGCGCTCTTTAATGTGCTTGATCTCCTGTCGCTTGTAGAAAAAGTAAAGCAGGTAAATGATCAGGGCCAGGTAAACAAGGTAGGCCCAAATGGTTTGATACCATGGCGGGAAGATGGTAAAAGTGTAGGCCGAAATTGCCGACTCGTTATCCTGATGGTTGCGGGCTTTTACCTTAAACGTATAGGTACCTGCCGCCAAATTGGTGTAGTCCTTCTCTGGTTTTTTCGACCATTCTGACCATTCCTGGTCAAAGCCTTCTAAAAAGTAACTATAGGTAACGTTCGATTGCGCTTCGAAAACAGGGGAGGAATATTCAAAATGCAGCGAGTTCCATCGGAAACTTAGTGATGGGATATTGGTTTTAGCTTGTTTAGCGTCATCATTAGCGCTGCCAAAATAACCGCCAAACAGCAGGCTATCGGTATTGGCAATTGCTTTCACCTTGCGGATGTAAACCTCCAGCGGATGGATATTCTTTTTGTACTTGGCGTAGTTGATGTGATAAAAGCCGTTCTCGCTGCCTACAAAAATGTTCTGCTCGTTAATAGGGTAAACGTTCTCGAAGCCGCTTAGTATGCGCCGGCTCAGTTCGGGGATGTACACCGGGCTTGGTTTTGCCGATGAAAAATCCATCACGCCGATCTCCTTATCCCGCACAAACCAAATATTCCCGGCAGGGTCTTCCTGCAGGTAGCGCAGGTTCATATCGCCAAAAATATCCTTAAACTGCTCCGATTTTTCAAACCTGTCGGTTTGGGCGTTGTATTCGTAAATGCCTTTTTCGGTAGCGGCCACTACCCGTTTCCTGATCTTAAAGATAAAATTATTTAAAGCCGATGGCAGCCCCTGTGCCTGTGTATAAAGCTTAGCCTTCGGGTTATCGAGACTAAGTTTATAAATACCCCGGTAAGGGTGCGATGTCCAGATATTGTTATGATCATCTATCGCTAAAAAGCGCGCCGACTCGTTAAAACTACCGATGTTGCCTTTATTAATAAACGCGTCGTTCTTTTGATCTAACAGGCGCACCCCCTCGTAATTGCCGGCGGCTATTAAGGTAGAGCCGGGTATTGGTTCAAATATCCAAAAGCCGGGATTAGTGGCGATGGGAGTCAGTTTGCCATCATTTACACGGAAAAGGCCGTCATCGCGCCCGGTGAGCAGGTTATCGTTTACGGTAGAGATATGCCACGAAAGCCCCTCGGCCACCATTTTAAACGGAGCGTTGGTGTAGCTCAGGTCGGGGATGTTTTGTATAGGCAACTGGTAAATACCGTTTGACAGGGCAAAGTACAGGCTGTTTTTATACCGGGCGATGGAAAAGCCCCCGCCATCCTTAAAAATTGCCGGGTTAATAAGTTTAACGGCATTGTTATAAGTTACCAGGTCGATGCCGTTATCCAACCCCAGCCAAACGTTCTGGTCGGCATCCATAAACATGCAGCGTACGTTGCTGTTTTGAAGGCCCTCCTTTTTAGAGATATTTTCCATCAACTTGCCGTTTTGATCTACCTGGTAAATACCGTTGGTATAGGTACTGATCAGGAAGGTATGGTCGGTAAGCGCCAGTGTACTCAGGAAATGCTGGTGGTTATCAATGCCGAAACCGCTCAGTTCCCAATACTTTAGCTGTTTGCCTGTTAAAATATAGTTGCCGTTTTTGGCGGTGTTCACCAGGCTGCTGTCTTTACCAAATGGGGTAATGCCGGTAATGTAAAACCCGGCCGGCAGTGATGGCTTGTCGATATAACTTTCCCAATTACCGTTTTTAAATACCAGGATACCTTTTTGCTCGTCGTGGGCGATGAGCTGATCGCGGCATACACCTAAAAACAACCAGGATACGGCCGGGTAAAGGGTCATGCCGCCGGCATGGTAACGGAAGATCCGCGTACGGGTGCGAAAGAAAATATCATCGCCGTAGGCAACAATATCCCATACGTCCGAAAACTTTTGTTCTGATTTGGGTAGCAGGTCTTTTAAGGATGAGAAAACGAGCTTGCCATTTTTGCCGGGCGAAAAGTAGCCGATCTCGTCCTGCCCACCCGTATATAATTTTTTATCCCTGCCAAATTCAATCGACCATACGATGGTTTTATTAGGCAGCGGGTATAATTGCCAGGCCACGCCATCAAACACCAGCACCCCCTCGTTATTGGCAAAGTACACACGGCCCTGGGCATCCTGCTTGATCTTCCAATTTTGTGTACCGGCGTTGTATTGTTTCTTTTCGTAGTTGATGGTTTCGCGGCGGCCGATATAGGTTTGCGCAAATGCCGTTTGCAAACACGTTAGCGTAACAATTATTAATACAAGTCGTAAAAACATATAGGGTGATGTTGCTGGCTTCAACATTTTTTAAAAGTATCAAACATTGCAGCTATTCACAATCATTCCCACGTTTTTTTCGATGTGTGTAGTCGTGATGTAGTCCAAAATTTCAGTTTACAGGTGTTCTGCCTATACTTTTGGATCATTGTAAACCAGCCACCCCCGGCTTTTTATTAACCAATTTATTGAGAGAATTTATGGATAGAACTTTTACTATGCCTTGTTTATTTTTTGCGAACAACGGTATGTCATTCGCTCCGCCACCGGCAGGTATGACCCGGGAATTTCCGCCCTGAAAAGCAAACAAACCAATTACACATACGCCCTAACCAGGTAAAACCTGCCCTGCAGGCATCAGCTCAATTATAAACCAAACTACAGAACATTATGCAATTAAAACTCAAGTTTTGTCTTGGCATCGCGTTGCTACTATGCTTTTTTAGCGAAGCCTATTCACAAAATACGCGGGTAACAGGTAAGGTTACTCAAAGATCAACCGGCGAGGCATTGCCGGGCGCCTCGGTTACTGTTAAAGGCACCGGCGCAGGTACGGTTACCGATGTTAACGGTAATTATACCCTATCGGCCGCCAGCGGCGCAACTATCACCGTAACTTTTGTGGGCATGGTACCGCAGGAAAAAAAGGTAAGCGGCGGCACCCTCAACTTCGCGCTTGAAGAAAGTGTGGCCAACGCTTTATCCGAAGTAGTGGTGATGGGTTACGGCACGCAAAAAATAACCAATGTATCGGGCGCGATATCAACCGTTAAAGGGGCCGATATCGAAAAATTAAGGCCGGTACGTGTGGAGGAAGCACTACAGGGCCGTGTATCGGGTGTTAATGTGATCCAAAACGGTTCGCCGGGTTCTACGCCTACCGTATTAGTGCGTGGCATCCCGTCATTCTCTGGTACCGACCCTATTGTTATTGTTGACGGTTCGCCGCAATCGCTGGTCGATTTCAACTCCATCAACCCGCAGGATATCGAATCTATCAATGTGTTAAAAGACGCGGCCACTACCGCCATTTATGGTGTAAAGGGCGGTAACGGCGTTATCGTGGTAACCACCAAAAACGGTAAGAAAAATCAAAAGACCGAATTGTCCATCAGCGGCAATTATGGCGTGCAGCAGGTAATGCGTAAGGTAGGTGTACTGAACGCCACTGAATACGGCGCCATTGTTAACGAGGGCAGCGTAACGTCGGGCGGGCCGGTGATCTTCCCTAACCTGGCATCGCTGGGTGTGGGTACAAACTGGCAGGACCAGATCTTCCACAACGCGCCTTTGCAGGCCCACACCGCTTCGGCGCGCGGCGGCAGCGAAAATATGTCGTACTTCCTTTCTGCAGGGTATACCAGCCAGGGCGGTATTGTAGGCGGCATTGATAAATCGCTTTATGAGAGAGGAAACTTTACCGCTAACCTAAGCTTCGACCTTACACCCAAACTGAAATTTTTAATGAACACCACCGGTGTAATATTAAGAGGCAAGGGCGTGCAGGAAAACTCGTTCAACAGTATCATTGGCAGCGCGCTAAACTTTGATCCGACCGTGCCCGTGTTAAATACAACGCCTAACACCGTTGGCAAATATGGCTACAGTAACCTGATACTTTCCGAAGTTTTTAACCCGCTAACCAAGCTGGATAATACCTATAATATTAATAACGGCAACAAGCTGTACGGCAAATTTGAGTTACAGTACGATATTATTAAAGGGTTAAAAGTGAGCAGCCGCTTTGGTTATACCAAGTACGACAGCAACGCCAAAACCTTTAACCCACTGGTATTCTACGGTCCGCAAAACGTAGAGAACACCATGAATGCCGATGGATCTACCGTTACCGGCATGCACAATAGCGTATCGCACGAAAAAGACAGCAACTTTAATTACACCTGGGAAACCTTTGCCAATTACAACTTCAAGGTTTTGCAGGATCATAACTTCGAGACCGTGCTGGGTTTCTCTATGGCTAAAACATCGGGCAATGCTGATGGCGCCAGCAGGCAGGATGTGCCTTATAACTCGTGGGAATTTGCCGATTACACAGCGGCTACCGGCGTTAACTCGGCCACAAATACCAACGCGGCCGCAGGTTATTACTACCAGTATTTCCGCAGGAACCTGTCGTATTTCGGCCGCATGAACTACGATTACAAATCGCGTTACCTGGCGTCGTTCACCGCCCGCAGGGATGGTTCGTACGCGTTCGGTATCAATAATAAATTCGCCAACTTCTTCTCGGGTTCGGTTGGATGGGTTGTTACCAACGAGGATTTCTTTAAACCGGCGTTTATCGATTACCTGAAGATCCGCGGCAGCTACGGCTCTACCGGTAACGAAAACGTTAGCCCGCAATATGTAAAGGTGGTAACCGGCGGCCCCGATTACGGCCCGACAGCCAATAGCAACGGCTACAACTTCAGCAATGTATTCTACCCGGGTTCAACCGTGGGTTCGGCGGCTAACAACAGCCTGGCCTGGGAAAAGCAGATCCAAAGCAACGTAGGTTTTGATATTACCTTTTTAAAGAACAGGTTATCCATCTCAGCCGATTATTACCAGAAAAAGGTAAACGGTTTACTGTTTACACCTAATGCCTCGCTGTATTTGGGTACGGTGCCAATCCCAACCGCCAACATCGGTTCAACAAAAACCAGCGGCTTCGATATTACTTTAAGTTACAACGAAAGCGTGAACAAATCGCTTAAAATAGGCAACTCGTTCACGTTCACTACCGCTAAAAACCTGGTTACCGCCACCAATACCGATGGCACCGCCAAGATCTTCGGCGGCAGCTATTTCAACGGGCAATCGCAAAGCGTAACGGTATTCCAGAAAGGTTTTACTCCGGGCTACTTCTACGGTTACAAAACCAACGGCCTGTTCCAAACCGCTGCCGAGGTAGCTTCGGCGCCAACACAGGCAGGCGCGCAGCCGGGCGATATCCGCTTTGTTGATACCAATGGCGACGGCAAGATCACATCAGACGACCAGGTGAAGATCGGCGATCCGTTCCCTGATTTTACCGCTGGCTGGAACCTGAGCATATCTTACAAAAGCCTTGATTTCAACGCCTACACTTATGCTTCGGTAGGTAACGATATTTACCGCGCTTACGAACGTAACGCCAACTACACCAATAAATTTCGCAGCGTATTAGGCCGCTGGACCGGTCCGAACACGACTAACGATGCCAACGAGCCGCGTTATTCGTTCACCGACCCGAACAGCAATATCCGCGCTTCCGACAGGTATGTAGAGGATGGTTCGTTTGTAAAACTGAAGAATGTTCAGTTGGGTTACACCCTGCCTTTATCGCCTAAAATATTTAAAAGCGTAAGGATCTACGGCCAGGTGAAGAACGTGTTTACCATCACCAAATACTCGGGTTACGATCCGGAGATCTCGGGCGGCATCCTGAATACGGGTGTAGACCGCGGCCAGTATCCGCAGGCAAGGATCTACTCGGTAGGGCTGGATATCAAGTTGTAATCATTTAAAAGATATTAAAATGAATAGGATATATATAAAGACATTAAGCCTGGTTGTATTGATCACCGCGCTTACATCCTGCAAAAAGTTTGTGGACTATAACCCGCACGAGGATTTTGTAACCACCGAGCAGGATTACCTAAAATCAGAATCGGATTATCGAAATATGGTCATCAGCGCCTACTCGCCGCTGCAATGGCTTAACCAGGAATATGTGGTAGCCGATATCGCTTCGGATAACTCGGTGGCCGGCGGCGAAAGCGCTTCGGACGTGTTACCGCTACAGCAGATAGACGACTTTACGCTAACCCCCATTAACTCTACCCTTACCGACCTGTGGCAGGTGGCTTACGAAGGGATTAACCGGGCCAATTATTTAACCCAGTACAAAAACACCAATCTTGCGGGTCAAACCATCAGCTTCGCGGGTAAGGATGCCCTGTATGGCGAAGTTTATTTCCTGCGCGCCTACTATTACTTCCAGTTGGTAAGGATGTTTGGCGATGTACCGCTGTTTGCCGATAAGCGCTTAGGCGTAAGCGATTCCCGCTCACTGAAACGGTCGCCGGTGGCTGATGTTTATAAGCAGATTGAAGCCGATCTAACCGCCGCCATCAGCGTATTGCCTACCGTACAGGTGCAAAAAGGCCGTATTACCAAATACGCAGCCCAGGCTTTGCTGGGTAAGGTTTACCTGTACGAGAATAAGTTTGATGCCGCAGTACCGGTGTTTGAGGGCATTATCACCTCGGGCGCGTTTAGCCTGGTTACCGACTATGCCTCGATGTTTTTATTAGCCGGCGAGAACGGCCCTGAATCGGTATTCGAGATCCAATACACCAACGGCTCGCCATACTATAACTGGGGCGGTGCCACCCGTGGCCAGGGTAACTACGCTGTTCAGCAAAACGGAGTGCGGGGTTTAAATGGTTCGGCAGCTATGCCGTACTCGGCCGGCTGGAGCACTAACCTGCCATCGCAAAACCTGGCCGCTGCTTATAGTGCGGGCGATCAGCGCAAAGCCATCACCACCTTCGATATCGAAGCTTATAAAAATAACAACCCTGCTTTAACGGTTACCTACCAGGTAGCGCCTTACAAAAACACCGGTTTTTACAACGGCAAATACCTGCCGCGCAAAGGTGAAACCTCAGGTCAGATCGAGTTGAATTATGATAATAACTTCCGCGTCATCCGTTATGCCGAAGTGCTGCTGATGGCCGCCGAAGCCAATAACCGCGCCACTGCGCCAAATGATGTAAAAGCGCAGGGCTACCTTAACCAGGTGCGCCAGCGTGCCTTTGGCGATAACCTGCACAACGTAACCTCAACCGGCGCTACGCTGAAGCAAGCCATCTGGGACGAGCGCCGTCTGGAACTGGGCATGGAGGGCGACCGCTTCTTCGACCTGGTACGCACCGGGCAGGCAGCTACCAAACTTACCGGCTTTAAAACCGGCAAGCACGAGCTGTTCCCTATCCCGCAGACAGAGGTGGATATATCGGGCTTAACACAAAACCCGGGTTATTAATTATCAACCATTTAAAAAACGAGAGATCATGAAGGCAATAAAATATTTTTCGGGTATCGCGCTTCTGCTGGCTGTAATGACAGGTTGTAAGAAGGAAGAGTTTAACGATACTTCGTTTATAAACGGCGTGACCGCGCCGGGCAAGCTATCGGTTATGTTTAATATTACGCAGGATAATACCGGTTTGGTAACCATTACCCCGGCGGGCGAAGGCGCAACATCGTACGATGTGTACTTTGGCGATGGGGGCAGTACGCCAACCAATGTGGCCGGCGGTAAAAGCATTCAGCATAAATATGCCGAAGGTCAGTATAACGTAAAAATAACCGCCAAAGGCGCTACAGGCAAAACCACCGATTTGGTGCAGCCCTTAACCGTATCGTTCAAAGCTCCGGAAAACCTGAAGACAACTATTACCACATCAGGCTTAACGGCCAGTATCAGTGCTTCGGCTTTGTACGAAACCAATTTTAAGGTTTACTACGGTGATTCGTTAACGGTGAACCCGCTGCACTTTGGTACTTTCCTTGAAGGAACCACCATTACGCATACCTATCCAAACGCGGGTACTTATACCGTTAAAATAGTTGCCCTAAGCGGCGGCGCGGCCACTACCGAACTGACCCAAACTGTGAAGGTGGGCAAGCAGATCGACCTGCCGGTTACCTTTGATGACCCTAATTTCGACCTCACCATGAGCGATTTTGGCGGTAACTCATCATCTATAGCAGCCGACCCAACCAACGCGGCCAATAAGGTACTGAAGGCGGTTAAAACAGCCGGTTCTGAAGTGTGGGCAGGTACCACTATTGGTACGGCAGCCGGCTTCGCAACCAAGATCCCGCTGACGGCTACTTCTAAAAAGATGACCATGAGGGTATACTCTCCGGCCGCAGGCTTGGATATCAAGTTGAAGCTGGAAGATCATGCAGATGGCACACACGCGATTGAAACCGATAAGCTGACCACCGTTGCCAATGCCTGGGAAACTATCACGTTCGATTTCAGCACTGTGGCAGCCGGAACCCCGGCCTTTAACGCGGCCTGGACTTACGATAAGGCTTCGGTATTCTTTAACTTCGGCGTAGCCGGCGATGGTAAAACCTATTATGCCGATGACCTGAAGTTTGTGCCTGCACTGGCGCAGGTGAGCCTGCCGGTAACCTTTGATGATCCGACCGTTGATTATACCACCACCGATTTCGGCAATAACAGTACTGTAACCGGTGCCGACCCAACTAATGCCGCCAACAAGGTGAAGATCACCACCAAGCCTAACGGCGCCGAAGTATGGGCCGGTACTACCATTGGTACAGCCGCAGGCTTCTCGGCAAAAGTGCCAATTACCGCTACCAACAGTAAAATGAGCGTGCGCGTTTATTCGCCGGCGGTTGGTTTGGATATCAAACTAAAACTGGAAGACCATAACGATGGCACGCACTCTATCGAAACCGATAAGCTAACCACCGTGGCCAACGCCTGGGAAACCATCACCTTTGATTTTAATACACTGGCCAGCGGAACACCGGCCTACAACGCGGCTTATAATTATGATAAAGCTTCGCTCTTCTTTGATTTTGGCGTAGCAGGCAGCGGTAAAAAGTTCTATTGGGATGATGTGCAGTTTGTATCGACACCTACGGTGCTGGCCCTGCCGGTAACGTTCGAATCGACTGCGTTCAGCTATCCCTTCACCGATTTTGACGGCGGTGCGGTTACTATCGTAAACAACCCTGCATCTGCCGGTATCAACACCAGCGCTAAAGTTGCTAAAATGGTTAAGAGCGCCGGCCAAACCTGGGGCGGCAGCTACCTGACCCTGCCAAGCCCTATCGATTTTTCGACGAAGAAAACGTTCACTATGAAGGTTTATTCGCCACGGGTAGGCGCGCATGTGCTGTTGAAAGTGGAGAACCTGACCGATGGCACCATCAGCTACGAAAAGGAAGTATCTACCACGGTAGCCAATACCTGGGAGACGCTGACCTTTGATTACAGCGCCATCAACACAGCCAAATCATACTCAAAAATAACACTGATATTTGATAACGGCACCGCAGGCGATGGTTCGGTTAACTATACCTGGTATTTGGATGATATCACACTTAATTAAAAATATTGATCATGAAAATTCATTTTAAATCGATAATAGCCGCCCTAACCGCCGTAGTGATCGGCTTAAGCGGTTGTAAAAAAGCCGAATACCATTTCGGCGATATTAAAACGCCGGCGAGTTTAACACTTACAGCAACGGTTGCGGGCGTTACGGCAAGTGCGCCAAATGGCGGCGGTACCGGCAACGTGGCCATCACCACCACGGCCAGCGATGCCATCACTTATAAAATAGATTTTGGCGACGGCAACACACAAATGGTACCATCGGGGGTTATCAATTATAAGTATAACAGCCCGGGTACGTTTGATTATACCATCACCGTAACCGCCATCGGTACCGGCGGGGTAACTTCAAACATCAGCAAAAAGATCACCGTGTTTGTAGCTTATACCATCCCTGCCGATATTGTGGCTAACCTAACCGGTGGTTCATCAAAGGTTTGGATAACCGACAACACCGCGGCCGGGCACGTGGGTGTAGGGCCAACAAACACATTTACGCCTGATTATTATGCTGCCGGCCCGAACGAGCGCGCTGCCTGCCAGTATGATGATTTGATGATGTTCACTAAGGATGTCAATGGTAATATTACCTTGTCTATTGATAACAAAGGCCAGTCGTTCATGATCGCCGCTTCAACCGCATTCTACGGCGCTTCGGGTGGTGATGGTTGCTATACCATCGATCTCTCGGCCCCGCGTAAACTGGCCTTTATGGATGCTACGTCGGCGTCAACATCGGCCAACTCAACCCGGGTGCAGTTCCAGGTACCGGGCAACGGACTGATCAATTTTGGTACCGGCGGCACTACTTACGAGATCCTGTCGCTCACGGCTACCACCATCAGCCTGCGCAACATCGGTATCGATGGGTTGGCCTGGTATCAAAAACTAAAAGTTAAACCATAACGATTATGAAATATTTTCGCATATCTGTTTTAGTAGTACTGGTAACCGCGTTTATCAGTTGTAAAAAAGGGGGAAGTGGTGATGGCACAGGTACAACTGATACACCGCCAAGCAATCTTACAGTCAGCGCTATTGTGGGCACCGATAACAGCGGCAACGTAGCCTTTACGGCATCGGCAAGCAACGCGGTAACTTACGATTATGATTTCGGCAACGGTGTGTACCAAACGGTTCCATCGGGTGTGGTAACGTATAAGTATCCCTCTTCGGGTACTTATACGGTTAATGTTGTGGCCAAAAGTCAGGGCGGGCAAACCATATCCAAATCAACCCAGGTGGTGGTGCCAACCATTACCAGCACCTATACCTTTAGCGATGAGTTCAACACCGATGGCGCGCCAGATCCTAACAAGTGGGGCTATGATATTGGTACTGGAAGCGGTGGCTGGGGTAATAACGAACTGGAATATTATACCAGTCGCACAGATAACGCGATCGTATCGAACGGTACGCTGAAGATCAATCTTAAAAAAGAGAGCTATAGTGGCAGCGCCTACACATCGGCAAGGCTAACATCAAACACCAAGTTTTCATTTAAATATGGCAAGGTTGAGGTTAGGGCCAAACTGCCATCGGGCGGCGGCACCTGGCCGGCCATCTGGATGCTGGGGTCGGATTTTGCTACCAACGCGTGGCCTGCCTGTGGCGAGATTGACATTATGGAGCATAAAGGCAACGATCTGAACCGTATTTATGGCACGCTGCACTATCCCGGCCATTCCGGTGGTAACGGCGATGGCGCAAATACCGTGATCAGCGGCGCTACTACCGATTTCCACGTTTACGGACTGGAATGGAATGCTACATCGATGAAGATTTCGATAGATGGCAATGTATTTAAAACTGTGGCTAACAGCGCCAGCGTACCGTTCAATCATAATTTCTTTATCATTTTAAACCTGGCTATGGGCGGCACATTTGGCGGCGCTGTAGACCCGGCAGTTACCGGCGGCACCCTCGAAATTGATTATGTGCGGGTAACCCAATAAGCATTATTCGATACCATTTTACAGGGCAGGCTTCGGCTTGCCCGTGGATGGTATTGAATTTTAAAAAGTACTAACCCATATTATTAAGCTATCTCCATTTATTAATTATATGAACGATCTTAACAAATTATACATACGCGCGGCGGGGCTGCTGGCGGCAGTCAGCCTGTTCGCGGTGCTGGCGCCTGCCCAAAAGCCGGATAAAACCAAGCCGGCGGGTAAGGTGGTTTTCTTTGATGATTTCTCAGGTGCCAAACTCGACCGCAGCAAATGGAATGTGGAAATAACCGGCATGCACGTGAATAACGAGCTGCAGGCTTATGTAGATTCATCGGCTACTATATCCATCGCCCACGGGGCCGATGCAGGCGGTGCGGCCAACGGCGCGCTGGTATTAACGCCGCGTTATGCTAAAGGCTTTAAAACCAAGGATGGCCAAACATTCGATTTTATATCCGGCCGTATAAATACCCGTAATAAGTTTGATTTTACTTACGGCACCGCCGAGGCCCGTATTAAACTAACCGATGGCCCCGGCCTGTGGCCTGCCTGGTGGATGCTGGGCAAGGGCGACTGGCCGCAAACCGGCGAAATTGATATTATGGAATACGTAGGTGAAAAGGATTGGGCCAGCGCCGCCGTACATGGCCCCGGTTATAGCGGCGAAACCCCATTTGTAAACCGCCAGTATTTTAATGCTGGTGACGATGTAACGCAATGGCATGTTTACGCTGTTGACTGGACACCTGATAACCTAGACTTTAAATACGATGGTAAGCTGATGTTCAGGGTGAACCGTAAAATGGCCGAGCATTACGGCAAATGGGTTTTTGATGATGATAAGTTCATGATCTTAAACTATGCCCTGGGCGGCGCTTATCCTATAAAGCTTAATGGCGTAAAGGGGCCTTACAACGGCATGCCTCCTGCTACGGCTAACCTGGTGAAAAATAATAAGGCAAAAATGCTGGTCGATTGGGTGCGGGTGACAAAACGATAAGTGATTTGCTTAAAGTGTTTGGTTGTCTGTAATAACTGGAAATTCCTTAATTTGGTTGGCATTGCGCCCGGTACTTTGTGCCGGGCTTTTTTGCGTTTTGATGCCTGGTAAACCGGTAACATCTTTTTTACGCAATGCATCCCTGCAATAATTAACCGCTAATTTATATGTAGCGCCTGTGTTTTGAGGGCTTTGAAGCCTGGTGGCAAAGTATCTCAACCTTTTTATTATACCACAAGGCCCTGCCTGTTCATGACAGAACATGATGGTTCGCTCCGGTTGCTTTTGTAGTTTTATTTCACCAATAAAACCATAATCTTTTTTGATATGCACCGAAGCTGTTTACGGTCCCTCGTATTCCTGTTATCCGGCCTGCTGCTTGTTTGTTCTGCAAATGCACAAACTACCTCTGGCCGTGCTATCCGCAATTTTGATAAAAACTGGCGCTTCATTAAACAGGACGCGCCCGGCGCCGATAACCCGGCATTTGATGATGCGCAATGGCGTAAGCTTGATGTCCCGCACGATTGGAGCATTGAAGGCCCTTACGATCAGGCTAACCCCACCGGTAGTGGTGGCGGTTATCTTCCGGCCGGTATTGGCTGGTACCGCAAATCGTTTACGATGGATGCTGCCGATGTCAAACGCAAAATAAGTATTGAGTTTGATGGGGTAATGAGCAACAGCGAGGTATGGATCAACGGCTTTTATTTGGGCAAGCGTCCTTATGGTTATATCAGTTTCGCTTATGATATGACCGGGCATCTCAATTTCGGTAACAAGCCCAATATCATCGCCGTAAAGGTTGATAACAGTAATCAACCGGCCTCGCGGTTTTACACCGGGTCGGGCATTTATCGTCATGTGCATTTAATTTCAACCGCAAATACATACTTTGATCATTGGGGCGTATACATTAAACCTTTGCAGGTAAGCGCTCAAAAGGCTACGGTGCATGTCGAGGCCAAAGTCATCAATCAATCGTCGGCAGGCGGCACGTACACCCTGCAAACTACCCTTATTGACCCTGCCGGAAAAACGGTAAAGACACAGGAAAGCAAGCAAACCATAGCCGCCGGCCAAACCGTGGATTATAAGCAGGATATTCCGGTAAGCGACCCGCAGTTATGGGATACCGAACATCCGCGCCTATATAAAGTGGTAACAAAAATACTGTCCGGTTCAACCGTAGCCGATGCGATAACTACCCCCGTGGGCATCCGCGACGCGCATTTTGAGGCTGCTACCGGCTTTTGGCTCAACGGCAAAAACATCAAACTCTATGGCGTATGCCTGCATCATGATGGTGGGGCTGTAGGTTCGGCTGTACCGCTGGCGGTTTGGGAGCGCCGCTTTAAAAAGCTAAGGGAGATAGGGGCCAACGCTATCCGCACCTCGCACAATGAGGTAGCCCCCGAGTTTCTTGATCTTTGCGACCGGATGGGCTTCCTGGTGATGGATGAGACTTTTGATAGTTGGATGACCGCCAAACCGCCCGCTTTAAAGGGCTATAACCTGTATTATGCCAACTGGTGGGACAAGGATACCCGCGACCAGGTGATGCGAGATCGCAACCACCCTTCGGTAGTGATCTATAGCGTTGGTAACGAGATCCACGATAACCTGAAGGATTCCTCGGGCTTCCAGAAGTTTAAACAGCAGCAGGACCTTATCCACCAGTTAGATCCCGGCCGGCCGGTAACCATGGCGCTGTTGCAGCCCAACGGTAATTCGCAAACGTATAAAACCGGCTTTGCCGAGCGGATGGACATCACCGGGCAAAACTACCGCGAAAACGAATTGATGGCCTATCACGACGCGCACCCCGACCGGGTGGTGATCGGTACAGAAAATACGCATGTACTATCTCAATGGCTGGCCTTGCGAGACCATCCCTATATGTCAGGCCAATTCCTATGGACAGGTGTAGATTATCTTGGCGAAGCGATCTGGCCCAGTCGTGGTGCTACCTCGGGTTTGATAGATCGTACCGGCGGCTGGCATACCAATGGCTTACAGCGCGCGGCCTGGTGGTCGGTAAAGCCTGTGGTGTATATTCAACGAAACGATCCAGGCGCAGTGGCCGGACGTGGCGGCGTAGCCTATGTTTCCGACTGGACACCGGCCGACCCGGCAAACTATAAGGACGCCAAAGTACAGGTATTTAGCAATGCCGATGAAACTGAGCTTTTCCTTAACGGGAAATCATTAGGCGTAAAAACCAAATCACCGCTTGATTCACCTTTATTTTGGAATGTGCCTTTCGAAAAAGGAACGCTGAAAGCCATTGCCCGCAACAAAGGCAAGCAGGTGGCCACCGATGAACTGCGAACTGCCGGCGAACCGGCCAGGATAATACTGACTGCCGATCAATCAAAACTGGCGAATAACTGGGATGCCGTATCGTTTGTAACCGCTACTATAGTAGACGCCAACGGCATTGTTTGCCCTAACAGCGACCGGCTGATCAGTTTTTCGATCAACGGGAGCGGAGTTATTGCTGCTGTAGATAACGGCGACAGGCTTAGCCATGAACTTTATCAAACCAACCACCGGACTACCTATAAAGGTACCTGCATTGCCCTCATCAAAGCAAAGGCATCCGCGGGAAAGATGACGATTAAAGCTACTGCCGATGGGCTGGCTGCCGGATCGGTAACTATTGACGCGATACCATAGACCCGATCATTATGAAAAAGAACACCCTCCTGATCACGAAAAATAAAGCCCTGTGGCTGCTGTGTATGCTATGCGTTTGCAGATCATCGCAGGCCCAGGACAGCAACGAGTATCTGAAATGGATGCAAGCCTCGCTGCCTAATGTGCCCGAGTGGACCGCCTGGCAGACTAAAACCGGCGAGTTACCTCCCGATTTCAGCAAACTAAAAAGATCGAACCTGCTGCCCGATCCGCTTAAGTTCTATAATGGCGGCCCCGTTAAAAACATGGCCACCGACTGGCCTAAACGCCGTGCGGAAATTATGCAGCTTTATGCCAAATGGGAAACCGGCACTATGCCCGCACGACCGGCTATTAGCAAGGTGGTGCCTTTAGATGAAAGCAAGGGCAATGGTTATAGTGTGCGTAATGTGCGTGTTGAATTTGGCCCGCAGGGTAAAGGCTCGGTACGTGTAAGGCTGGTGATCCCGGATGGCATCGCGGGCGAAAAATTCCCGGTCATGATCAGTCCGAGTTTGGCGGGCTGGGCATCAACGGTGATCCGGCGCCGTTATATCTCGGCCGGTTACGCGGGTAACGATGCTATGGATGATGCCGCTCCGCTAAAAGATCTGTACCCCGAATATGATTTTGCCACCCTGCCGCGCAGGGCCTGGCTGGCCGGTATCGTTATAGATTATTTAGCCACTATCCCACAGGTGGATATGAAGCATATCGCTATAAATGGCTACTCGCGCGATGGCAAAATGGCCACGCTGGCCGCCGCTTTTGATACACGTATAGCTGCTGTTGTGGCGGGCAGTACCGGTGTTGGCGGCCTGGTGCCCTGGCGTTTTGCCGGCGAACGCGGCGGCGGAGAGGGTATAGAAACTACTACACGCAGTTTCCCGGGCTGGTTCCTGCCGCGGTTACGATATTTTTCCGGACGCGAGGATTATTTGCCTGTAGATGGTAACCTGCTGATCTCGCTCATAGCCCCGAGGGCGGTTTTGATGGAATGGGGCCATACCGACCAGGTGGCTAATGGATGGGCGATGGAACAGGCTTACGAATCAGCCCAAAAAGTTTACAAAGGACTAAACGCGCCAAATAAGCTGAACATGATCTCGGTTGAAGGCTTTCATGGTAGCGATAACCGCGAGGCTGATATGGATTGGCTCGACTGGCAGTTTGGCCGCAGCAAAAAAGCCTGGACAGATCACCTCATCTTCCCCTGGAGTTTTGAAAAATGGCAGGCTACCACCGGCGAAAAACTCAACCCGGCTAAACTCACTGCCTATCATGCATCAGCAGCGCTGACCGAATCTGCCGCCGATTGGGATAAAAAAGCGGTGGGACTGCGCTCATCCATCGCATGGATGATGGGCGAAACTCCGCCGATGTATGCTGATGCGGGGGGCTTTCCCTTCAGGCGTCCTGGCGTTGGTGGTGCAGGTGCCCCCGGCGCCAGCGAGATCGGTAAGGGAAACATCGGCAATCCCGGCCAGTTAGCGCCTGATGTGCCCGCCTGGGTTATTGCCAGCGGCGGCGGATCATACGGCTGGCGCGCGCCCGAAAAAAATGAGGTTACCTCGCGCCGCATCCGCTTCAATGGGGTTACCGGCGATCTTTATTATCCAATAAATACGCCCAAAGGAAAAAAACTACCAACGGTGGTTTGGCTGCATGGCTTTCACTATCCGTTAGGTTATATGTGGGTATATCGCAGCGATCTGCACCCCATCCTAGCCTTGGCCAAAGCCGGTTATGCCGTATTGGCTTACGATCAAACTGGTTTCGGTACGCGCTGGAGCGAGGCCGAGGGTTTTTATGATCACTACCCGCGCTGGTCGCAAATGGGTAAAATGCTGGAAGATCTGCACGCGGGTGTTGATGCGCTGGAAAAAGATTCGGTGGTTGATGCTAAAAATATCTCGGTTTATGGCTTCTCTATTGGCGGCGCTTTAGGCTTGTATGCTGCCGCGCTTGATAACCGTATTGCCGGGGTGGTATCTATAGCGGGTTTTACACCGATGCGCGAAGATACGCCCGACAAAGGCATGAGCGGCATGACCCGCTACAGCCACCTGCACGGTTTAATACCGCGCCTGGGATTATATGCCGGGCAGGCGGCTAAGTTGCCTTATGATTTTGATGACGTGATGGCCCTGATAGCGCCCCGGCCGGTGCTGATCGTTCAGCCCCGGCGCGATCGCGATGCTGACCCCGTTTCCATACGCAACGCCGTAAAGCGGGCGCAAAAGGTATTCGATCTTAAAAATGCATCAGGCAAACTGGAACTACAGGAGCCCGACGATTACGGCCGCCTGACCGATGCCACGCAGGACAAAGCCATACGATGGATGAAAACCAACTTTTAAAATTAACGATATGAAAAACCTATCTTTTAAAACTAAGTTGAAAAAGCATGTTTCTTTTGGCCTGTTAGTTGTATTAGCGGCAGCGGGCTCCCTTCTCTCGCTGGCATTTACATCGGGCGGGCATAAAGTATCGGCAGATGCTAAGGTTACTTTAACAGAGGATGCGGAGACTTACACCATGGATAATGGTATCGTAAAAGTGCGCGTGTCCAAGGTAAGCGGCAACCTGGTCTCGTTCAGGTATAAGGATATGGAGATGTTTGAACGCGCCCCCGCGCCGGAGATGGTGGTGGAAGCCAAAGGCGACGGCCCGGCCAATAACCCTAACTGGAAAGCCCCGGTTATTACCGGCGTAAGCAATGGATACTGGTCGCACGATGTAGTGGGCGTTAAGGGCTCGGCCCCGGCCATGCCATCGGTTACGATAGATCCGGCTAAAAATGGCGGCGAGATGGCCGAAGTCTCTACCAAAGCTAATTCGATGGGGCGCAAAATGGGCACAGGCCCCGGTACCACTAAAGATGGCGACCTGACCGTGGATATCGAGATCCGTTACACCTTGCTGCGTGGTGCCTCGGGCGTTTACACCTATTGCACCTTTAACCATCCGGCCGAATATCCGCTGGGTATTTTTGGTGAAGCGCGGTACTGCGCCAAACTGGCCCCTTTCTTTGATTGGGTGAGTATAGATAAAGAGGTGAACCACGAATATAAAAAGACCACCTTTGTGGGCGATAAGTATGTGTATACTACCAATCCCACGCTCAACCGGGCCTGGGGATGGTCGAGCACGGAGAAAAAGGTAGGCTTGTTTTTCATCAACCCATCAATGGAATACATTAGTGGCGGCCCCACCAAGTTTGAACTCACCGGCCACCTGAATACCGATGCCAATGCCGCCCCCTGCGTGCTGAACTACTGGCGCAGCAGCCATTACGGCGCTGCCGAAGCAAACATCGCCACCGGCGAAGAATGGCATAAAACAATCGGGCCATTCTTTATCTACGCCAATGCTGGCGATGGCCCTGATGCTATTTATGCTGATGCACGGGCGCAGGCGGTTAAAGAGGCAGCCAAATGGCCTTTCAACTGGGTTAATGGTGTTGATTACCCGAAGGCAAAAGACCGTTCCACCGTTAAAGGTCAATTGATAGTAAAAGATGTCAAGAAGATCACTGATTTTCAGAATTTTGAAGTGGGGTTGACCCACGGCGATTATATTTCGGCACGTGCCAATCCCGAGCCAAAAATCATTACTAACTGGCAGCGCGATGCTAAGTACTACCAGTTTTGGGTTAAAGGCAATGCCGATGGTACCTTTACCATCCCAAATGTGCGCGAGGGTAAATACGTGTTATACGCGTTCACCAATAATGTTTTGGGCGAGTATATGAAATCAGACATCGTAGTAGAAAAAGGCAAGCCGCTAAACCTGGGCAAACTGGAATGGACGCCTGTGCGCAAAGGCAGGCAAGTGTGGGATATCGGCATCCCTAACCGCAACGCCTCCGAATTTCGTGGTGGCGATCAGCGTCGTGATCCGGCTATCTCTTTAAAATATCCGCAGCTATTCCCTAACGATGTTACATATGTAGTCGGCAAAAGCGATTATTCAAAAGACTGGTTCTACCAGCATATCCCGCACAATACCGACCCTAATGCCAGGGTGGTGCCGTTCAGCGGTGTGCAGGGTGCGCCCGGCAATGCCACACCATACACTATTCAGTTTGATATGCCATCGGCACCGACGGGAAAAGCTTACCTGCGCTTTGCTATTTGCGGTACAGGCGCACGCTCGGCCGATGTGGAGATAAACGGGCAGCCTGCCGGCAAACTGCAAAACCTGCTGACCGATGGTTTGATCACCCGCCACGGCGAATCGGGCCTGTGGTATGAAAGGGAGGTTGATTTCGACGCTTCGCTGATGAAAAAAGGCACGAATATCCTAAAGATCACCATGCCTGCAGGACCTGTAAATAACGGCCTGGTATATGATTACATCCGCCTAGAACTGGCTGATTAAACAACACGGAAACAGTATAAATATCAATAACAAAATATAAATGACCTATCAAAAAAAACAGCCGGTTTCACGCCGGTCTTTCCTGGCCACTGCCGGCATTGCCACGGCGGCGATGGCGCTCTATCCTAAAAATATGCTTTTCGCGAAAGCTATCGAGGCGCAGCCACCATCAGATGGCGCTATTACATTAGCCGGTAACTGGCGCTTTGCGCTTGACCGTACCGATGCCGGTGTAAAAGCCAATTGGTTCGCAAAAGTATTGAATACCGAGACTAACATCGCTTTACCCGGTATCCTGCAAACCCAGGGCTTTGGCGATGAGATAACCGCAGATACCAAATTTGTAGCCGCGCTTCCACGCGATATGCGCTGGTATCTGCTGCCGCAATACAAACCTTATACCGTGCCCGGCAACGTGCAGGTGCCTTACCTTTCGCAGCCTGTTCGCCACTACCTTGGTGTGGCCTGGTATCAGCGGGATATCGAGATCCCTGCCGGATGGGCAGGCAAGCGTGTGGAATTATTGTTGGAGCGCACCCGTTGGCAAACCGATATTTATGTGGGCGATAAACTGATAGGCAGCAACCGTTCGCTTGTAGCACCGCACGACTTCGACCTGGGCGTTCTGAAACCTAGAAAACACCTCCTGACGATCCGTATAGATAACAGCATGCTATCACCGACTTATCGTCCAGACGGGCATGCCGTATCAGACGGTGAAGGATCAACCTGGAACGGCATTGTTGGGCGGATCGAACTATTGGCAACATCACCGGTTTGGATAGCTGATGCGCAGGTATTTCCTAATCTTGCCGCAAAATCGGCACAGGTTCGCGTTTCGATAGGTAATACGACCGGTAAGGCCGGAACCGGAACTCTTTCCGCCGGCGGCGTATCCGTACCGGTTAAATGGGAGGAGGCCGGAGGCAAGGCAGTTATTGATGTGCCGATGCCTGACGCGCGTGCATGGTCGGAGTTTACGCCCGAATTGCAGCACATTTCTCTAAAGCTTAGCGGTGGACAAGCCGACCACGATAAGCAGGTTACCTTTGGTATGCGCGAGATCAAAACAGATGGAAACCGTATTTTACTAAATGGCGAACAGTTGCAACTGCGGGCCACGCACGATGGCGGCGGCTTCCCGCTCACCGGTTATCCGGCTACTGATGTGGCAACATGGAAAAAGATCATCGGCATTTGTAAAGCATGGGGGCTTAATGGTATGCGCTTTCACTCCTGGTGCCCGCCCGAAGCGGCATTTACAGCCAGCGACGAACTGGGCTTTTATTTACAGCCCGAATGCGGGATGTGGAATGCGTTTGATGCCGATGGCAAAATGCTTGCCGTTTTAAACGACGAAACAACGCGACTGCTGAAAGCCTATGGTAACCACCCTTCACTTCTGATGCTGGGCGCTACTAACGAGCCGGCAGGCAACTATGCTAAACAACTTCCCGGTTGGGAAAAGGCATGGAAAGAGGCTGATCCGCGCCGCCTTTATACCGATGGTACAGGCAGATGGGCGCCACCACCGGCCGGAGCAGGTACGCCTTTCGCGGCAGATTTTTTGGTTACCGGCAGCCCGGCACGTGGCCCGAGGGGGTGGTTTGGTTCTGACTACGAAGAAAGCCTGAACACTATCCGTCGCGGCGCGAACGTGCCATGCATCGGGCATGAAATTGGCCAATACTGCGCTTACCCGGATTTTGGCATCATCGAAAAATTTGCGGGCAAAGGCAAGTATGCGGCCTTCCCTGGTGGTATTGGTTGGGGCAAGGTGCCTTACATGCAGCCCGGTAACTATATTATTATGCGCGACAGCGCCCGTACACACGGCATCCTCGCGCAAAACAAGGCACTTGCCCACGCTTCGGGCAGGTTTCAGGTAGCCTGTTATAAAGAAGAGATAGAAGCGTTGCTGCGCACCAAATCTTACTCGGGATACGAGTTGCTGGATCTGCACGATTACCTTGGCCAGGGTGGTGCATTGATTGGCTTGCTTGATGCTTTTTGGGAAGAAAAGGGGTATGTTACTGCCAATGAATTCAAGCGATTTAATAACACTACCGTTCCATTGATACGGTTAAAGGAGCGCATTTTTACCACCGATCAAACATTGACGGCAAGCGCCGAGGTTGCGCATTATGGGCCTGCGCCGCTGAGTTCGGTAACACCAACCTGGCGGATATTGAATAGCGCTGGCAAAGCGTTGATGAACGGCAGCCTACCGACATCCAATATCGCAAGAGGCAGTGGCCAAAGTTTGGGAAATATCTCGGCTGATCTTTCTAAACTGCCTGCGCCCGCTTCCTACTCGCTTGTTTTAGACTTTCCCGGAACCGGTTTCAGTAACCAATGGACGTTTTGGCTTTACCCGGCAGGCAACAAGAGTGAAACCGCGCCTGATGTATTGGTATCAAGCTCGTGGGATGAGGCAAAGGCCCGCCTTGCAGCAGGAGGGAAGGTGTTATTCCTTTCCGGCACACCCGAGAAACCATCGAGCGATTTGGCTTTGACCACGTCGCCAATCTTCTGGAACCGCTTGATGAACCCGAACCGTACCTGGATGCTGGGTTTATTAAACGATTTCAAACACGGGGCGCTGGCCGGGTTCCCAACCGGAGATAACTGCGATTTTCAATGGGTAAACCTGCTGCCTAAGACAGTAGCGATGAATATGGAGGCCCTGTCTCCGGCGCTAAACTTTGTTGTACAGCCGATAGACGACTGGAACCGCAACCTTCGACTTTCGATGTTGTTTGAATGCCAGGTAGGAAACGGCAAACTGATGGTTACCTCGTTCGATCTTTCGGATAACGCAGCCGGGCAAAAGCCCGCCGCCGCCGCATTGCGGAAATCGGTAGTGAACTATATGGCTTCGGCGAAATTTAAACCCCAAAACAAGCTTGCGATGTCCGAACTGGAAGCCTGGATGCCTATCAGATATGTAGCCCCGGTTATCCTGAATTCGCCACCAGCTACAAGTGATGTTGCAGATCCGGGACAGGTGAAGCAGTAGATGCTGATGAAAGGCAACTGAAGATTAAATTGACACATTACTCCTCAATTATTGATCTCAATAGTTGAGGAGTTTTTGTATGTAAAGCAGCGATCTCGGCTAAGCCTGTATCCTTGCTTTATTATTTGCGCATCCTGGTTTTTCGCCAAATTAAAAACGACAGGATAAATAGCGTTACCCCGGCAAGGATGATATACAACACTAAATAAGAATGTGCCGGTTTTAAAGGCAGAACCGCATCGGCGCCCATCAACACCAGGCTATCCCAATAATAAGGCAGGTACATCGTGTCGGAGGTTTGTTGAGTGTTAAGCCAGTTCAATTTGGCATTGTGCAGCGCGGTGCCGGTGCTTTGGTTTTTAGCTAAACCGGCGTACATGCCTGCTGTTATGCCGGCCGCGGTTTGATCGTTTACATTCCAAAGGCTGGCTACGGTTGCCGGTGTACCAATGGCACTAAACCCGCGCGACAGGCTGATAATACCCTCGCCCTTAGCCAATAAGCCATCACCCGTGCGGCAGGCGCTGAGTACAACTAATTGCGGTTTGCTGCGCGAGGCAAGCAATTCAAACAGGAAAAGTTTCTCTTTACCCAGATCAAGCGTGGGCTCCTTATCAGCGCCTGATAAATAAGCATGTGTACTGATATGCAGTGCCGACGAGTTCCCGAAAGCATAGTGGAAGGCTTTAATATCTACGTCATCATTGTAAAGATAATTGCCCGCCACCAGTTGTTTAATGCTTGCTGCCTCTTGATTAACGGCCACTATCGGTTTATCATTGGCGCCATCATGTGTAATGAACAGTCCACTAAAACCATTGCCATTAAGTTTTTGCGCTTTGTTTTGGATAAGCGTATTCAACGAAAAAACGTAGGTTATAGTGGCTTTTTTAATTAAGTAAGGCCAGCGTGATATAGCCGGATCATATTTGTTATCGGTTATCAACCCATCAAAAGAGAGATAGCCTATAACATCATCCGGGATGATAAGCAAATGCTCTCCCGTTTTAACACTGCCTAACAGATCCCAATAGATATTGTATGATAATTGAAAGAATTGTTTAGGTGAATTAAGCATGGCAGCAGGGCCGTTACGGTAATAGGTACCCACCATGCGATCAATATCATTCTTCAATGCATGGGCATTGCTATTACGCCTAACATATATGTTACCATGGTAAATATTGATGGCATACGCCATATAGTTACCCACAAAATATTCTACAACATGCAGGCTATCGGGTATATGCGGCAACAACGCTTTGGCCGATATGGGTGCTACAGTATTTTGCCGGCGGTCGTTCTTATTTAACAATGCCAGTTCAAATTTCAGCGTGGCTATCTTTTTTTCGTAACCGGTCTTATCTTTTTCGGTCATGGCCATTTTTTGATCATAGATGATCGCTCGTTCAAGGTAAAGGCGGCGGGTTGCGACTGTGTCTTTACCTCGACCTTGCATTTGCCTGCTATTTTTCCTGATCTGATCGGCAAGGGTGCGGGCCTTGCTTTGTTCGCAAATTTCTAACATGAGGTTGGCATACCGCTGATCGCCCGATGGATGATAGTAATTATAAGCTATTGCCAGCGTAGTCTCTACCAGTTCGCGGCTTTCTTGTTGCAGGCGTTCTTTGGTCTTATCGTCGGCAAATTCGGTTCGGATCTTATCGGTGGCCAATAGCGCGTACCGCAGGTTATCGAGGGCGCGCCCATCCCTGCCCAGCAATAGGTAGGTAAGCGCCTTCTCGCGGAAGATATCCACCAGGTTATTCTCGCCATAAATATCGGTTGCTTGCACTTTATCATTTACGGTGTTTATCCGCAGCACCCGTAACGCTCCGTTCAGTATATCCAGCGCTTGTTGGGGATGCTTGCGCAGACGCTCTATCTTGCCTAATTGCGCCATCAGGTTGGCCTTTTCGCGTTGCCGGCTATCGGGGAAATAGGTTTTAATAAGTGTTAAAGCCTTGTCAAAATACTGTTGTGCTTCGTCAAGCCGGTTTACTTTCAAGTTGATATTTCCCAGTGTGGTATAGGCGCCGATTAGCATGCCGGCGTTATCGGCATTGGCGTTTTTTTGCGACGCGATGTTTTGCTTTAACAAGGCTGCCGAGTTTACGTAATCGCCTTTATCGTATAAAATATCGGCCTGCATATTTTGCAACCTGAAGCGCACGGCCGGGCTTTTTGCCAATTGCTGCCCTTTGGCCACACAATCTTCGGCCAATGTCCTATTCCCCATCGAATAATAGGAGATAGCCATATTGTTGTAAACTGATGCCGCGTTATCGGCATCGTCCAGTTGGATCAGTTTATCAATAGCTTTTTGTTGTATGAAGATGCCCCGCTCATAATCGCCAAGGCGGGTGTAGTTGTTGCTGAGCGGTTTAAAAATATACTCCACCGCATCAAACTGGGCCAGTTTGTATTTATAGTAATAGGCGTAGGCTTGTTCGTAGCAGTTAATAGAGCTAAGGATATCGCCTGCCTGTAACTGATCATAGCCCTGGCTGCTGATGAGCGTTAAGACGGCAAAACGCTCATCATCGTTAGCGGGCTGCCGCCACATTTGCTTTTGGGTCTCCATCAGGAAGGACAATGCCTGCGGATGGTTATTGGTGAAGTCGATACGGGTGTACAGCCATTCAGTGAGATTATTCTGCTTTTTCAGGCCGTCGAGCTGTTGTTGGGTCGCGGCGTCCTGCGCATAGGATATTAACCCGCAAAAAAGCAGGCAGCATAAAGTATAAATGCGTTTGGCGGGCAGGAACATAAGGCTGATGTTCCTGCTAAAATAGTAATAATTAAAACTTCCATGTCACATAAGTGCTTGTTCGCGACAGGTTGGACTTCGTATCATAAAAATACCTTATCCCCAGCGATGGCCCCACCCGCACCCGGCCTACCACCACATCGGCAAACAAGGATGCCCGCGCATCGGAGAACGCGTTTCTAATATTGCTGGCCAGGGCTTCTACATTGGTATTGGCTACACCGTTTACGCCCGTTAGCGCGTAGTTGATATTATTTTTAAAGGTATTATTCAGATCGACCGATACCAACGCCCCCACGCCGCCGCCTACCCAGGCGTTAAAATTATAGCGCAGGGATACCGGCACCAAATTAAGTGTGGTTACCTTGGTTGACGTGGTTTGGCTGCGGTTGCTGATCACATACCTGTCCTTACCAATCACTGTATCCTTATTAGCAGTAATCGAGCGGGTTTGTGTGGCTGACTGGAAATCCGTCAGGTAAACCTCGGCCTGCAAAAACTGGCGGTATGGCGAATAGGGCGCAATGCTGGCCCCAAGTGTAATATTCTTCTGGGTGATAAATTGCGAATTATCGCTTTTAAACGGAAAGCCGAACCCGGCGATGATGGCCGGCGATAAGCCCATTTTAAACCGGCCGGCCGCGCGGTTGGTGTACACCGGCTCGTTTTTGTCAAACACAATGGCCGCGCCGGTATAAATAGGCAGCTTGGCGGGCTTCTCCTTAAACCGGATCTTGTATTCCACAAAACCCTGGGTAGAATCAACATCGTGCACACCTTCCTGCTGGCTGCCGGGCAGATAAATGTTATTGAAGATGAAGTGCACACTATCGGTACCTGTTACCGTGGTTAAATGACTTTGATTGGCGTAGCCGGCATCACCCACCTGCACCTCGGGCTTGGTTTTGCTTACGCTGATGGTGGCTGGATCGAAAACAGGGGAGAGGCTAACGCCTACGTCTATCTTTTTAGCGGGGCCTTTACCGTTATTCTGGAAGCGCACCTTATAGGTCAGCTCGCGGTTTTTGCCGGTAAGGCGATAGTTCATACGCGTTTTTTTGATGGACATTTTATTGGGATCATGCGAGGCGACGATCTGTAGTTCCATATTAAATAGCTCCTTATCAACCGATGGGTCATCGGGTAGGAAAACGCCGGTCAACCGCACAGTGGCGTTGGTGTCTTTGATCATTTCGGGCGTGGTTTTAAAATGCAAAAACACAAAGTTCTCGCTGCCCGATTTCAAGTTTTCGAAGTGCCAGGCCTGGCTGCTTTTAAAATTGGCCAGCTGATCTTTGATCACCAAAGCCTCTTTAGCTAATATTTCCTCCACTTGCGCGCTGCTGAGGCCCGGCTCGGCCGAGGCGTAATAGGTTTGCTGTTTGGCCTTCGCGCTGCTATTCATCGCCAATGGTCCGTTGCCGCGCAGATCGGCTTTACTTTCGTTATGATACACGCGCGATTCGGCCAGGTCGAAGTTGTTGTTGCTAAACTCCTTATCGTTATATAAAATGGCGATGGTGCCGCTGATATTGGCCTTCAGGTTTTCGGTTTTGTTGCGATAGCCCATGATCAGGATCATATCGTCGCCAGGTTTGGGCATGCAATTGTTTTTCAACGCTACGCTACCACCCAGTTTAAAAAATCCCGGCACGGGTGCAGCGGCCATCATTGGCTTGCCCGATTTTACCACGATGGGCTTTGGACGGGTGGGCGGGCGCTTGCCATCATCGTAATTATTGGTAGCGAACAGGCGCACGTTGAATTTTCCCGTATCGGCATATAAGTGCAGCGGATCTTTCTCAAAACTGAATGTACCATCGCCAAATTCCCACAGGTAAGTGTAAAAAGGAGCAGGCGCGCCTGCTATGGCCCGCAGATCGCGCAGTTGCGGTGTGAATTTAACGGAGTTGCCATCGATGGTATGGTTGATGATAGCCGGAATTGTATCAGCCGGCACAATGGCCGGTTTTACCTGTGCAAATAATTTTGAGGCGCCGCAAATGAGGGCGAACAATAAGATCTTTTTCATGTGGGCAGGCAATTGGTAGTGAGTTTGGGTAAGCTTCACAGGCCTCACCCCAACCCCTCTCCAGGGGAGAGGGGCTTTATAGTTTTCACCCTCTCCTTTGGAGAGGGCAGGGTGAGGCTTTTGTACCTCATCCCAAACTCAATGATAAATATATAGTATAAAAGCATTTACGCCAAATAGCGATGGGCTTTAAAACCCATCGCTATGAATTATAGAACTGATTTTGGGATATTAATAGTTATCCAGCCCGCTAATGGCTGCCTGTACGGCGGCTTCGGTAGTTTCGGCCAGGGTTAGGCTCAGGTGCTGATCGGCTACGATGGTTGTTTCCTGTTCGGCATAGTAGTATTTACCGTCTTTGATAGAGAAGCTCAGCATTTTGCCCTGTACACCTACCGGCATTACGTTATCGTAGCTTTTTACACCGTTAGGGCCGGTGGTAGTATAAAGCTGGGCACATACGTTGCTGCCTTTAGCGCAGAAGTAAACATAGGTTTCGCCGCTGTAAGAGTGGAACGATGACAGGGTGCCGGGGTTGTTGATCAGATCTACAAATACGGTTGTTTTGGGATTACTGTAGCTGTAGAACACGTCGGTATTGATCCAGCCGGTGGTGCCAAAGTCGAACACGAATTCGTTATTGGTAGGGCCAACTTCCTTCACACCGTTCTGTCCGTTGGCGCCGGCGCGTGGTGCTGCCCAGGCCATTTGTGCTGCCGCGCCGGGTTGCAGGGCCGCGCCTGTTTGATCCACACCTTCCCACAATTGTGTAGCGCCCGACATTTTAGCCGGGATAGCCACCTTCATGGGTACGGCCAGGTTATGATCTACACTTACGCCGTTGGCCTTAATATCTACATAAATAAAACCGTTTGAGGCTAAAGGCGCGCCGCTGATGTGGTTGGTATTGCTACCGTTAAATAATACATCGCTGCGTTTTAAAACTTCTATTACGCTAACGGTTACGTTACCCGTTACCGGCGCGCCGCCTATGGTTAATGAACCTGCAGGGAAGTTGATGCGGGTACCGCCTGCAAATGTTACCGATTGAGGCAATGACGAAGCGTTGATGGTTTTGCTTTGCATTTTAGGGGCGTTGCTGGCCACAAATTCCTGGGCGTTGGCATCGGGGTTGATAATTACTGAGCCATTTCTGTCTTTACGGCAAGCTGCTACTGATAATGCTAAGATGGCTGCTACTGCTAACTGGGTTAAATTGAACTTTTTCATGATTTCTGTTTTTTAATATTTTTTATCGCTTACTCTGTTTTGGCTTTTCTGCGTCCGCCGTTTTTATCGTTGTTTGTAGCTATATCAGCGGCAGCGAAAATTTGTTACCCCCTTTTTTGAATTTTTTTTAAAAATATTTTTTGATGCAGATCTTACCTCTTTAAAGGGTAATAGACCAGCTTAAGGACAGCGTACATGCCGCCCCGATGGGACTCGGTTATGCACACTATATTATTCTACCAACATATCGCACCTACGGCGCTACGCTGCGCGTTAAAATCCCGGAGGGATGACCCGTTGGTAGGGTTTTGCTAACAAATAAAAGAGCTCCGCAGGTGCGGCCTGTTTTGCTGCCTTTAACTAAGTTATTGCTCTTTAAAGCCTATAACTTTGCCGTTCCAGTCCATTTCGAGCATGCGGACGCTATCATATATGTGCGTTTCTACAAATCCATCCCTAACTCCACCCTTTATCCACCCTAAAAAATTCTTTCCATTTTCAGGTATTTCAAAACTTTACCGGAAATTTAGAAAACATGAAAAAGCTATTATTTTTATTGCTTGCCCTTGTGGCAGTAGGCGCGAAGGCGCAGGGACTAAAGGGTACCATCGACCTGAAGGACAGTGTAATTAACCGCAGTATCCCGTTCGAAGTAGCTGCCGGGGCTAAAAATTTGAAGTACGCGGTTAGAGCAGACCTCACCAACGGTGAAGCGACCTTAACATTCACCGACCCTAAGGGTAAGAAAGCCGGCGGCTTTACTTTAAGCAGTAAAACAAAGGGTGGGGGAAGCGAGCGGTCAAAAGTAGAATCATCGGAAAGCACCAGCACCCCGGTAGCAGGTACCTGGAACCTGGCCATAAAAACTGAAAAAGCAACAGGCAGAATTACGTATGATATTGAGGTGATCAAACCGTGAAACGATATCTAACCATTATATGCATATCGCTGCTGATGCCGGTATTAAGTTACGGTCAGCAGGCCCGCCTGGTGGGCAAGGTAAGCCTTGATGGGGTTTGGGCGCGCAAGGTTTATATTTCGCGCCTGCCCCGTTTTGATGATATGTTTACCGCGTCGAGGGCGCTGATCGTTTCGGAGGGCGATATAGATACTGCCGGGAATTTTTCTGTAAGCTTCCCGGCCGATGCCACCGATGCTTTATACCGGCTGCATTTTATCCGGCAGGGAGATCCGGTATCAACCCTGCTGATAGGCAGTAACGATGTGAACCACGTTTTTTTTATCGCGAGGCAGGCATACCAGATCCATTTTACAAAAAAAGCTGGCAAGCCAATAAATCAATCGGATATCAGCGGCAGTAAGGCTAATGCCGAACTGAACGCCTTATTAAAGCTGGCCGCTAACGACACTACCGGTAACAATGCCTTTATAACGGTAGCCGCCAAATCAACTTCGCAATTGGTGGGTTTGCTGGCTATTAGCCATACAACCCGGCAAACCGACCGGCAGCGGAAGGATCTGCAGGATATATTAAGTCGGTACGATACACACAATGCTTATGGGGCCGCTATTTTTAAAGACTACCGGAAAGAAAATCATTGGGCGCTTTATTTGATAGCAGAGGGGCTGCTTATTGCCGGGTCGCTGTTATATGGTTTGCGCTTTTACAAAAGGCAAGCCTTACTGAAGGTGTGGCGCGAACTAAGTCAGCGGGAAAAGGATATCGCCGGGCTTATTTTATCGGGCAAACCTAATAAGGAAGTAGCCATGGCATTAAACATAGAACTAAGCACTGTTAAAACGCATGTAAATAATATCTACGCCAAACTCAAGGTCTCGGGCCGTAAAGATCTTGACCGTTATAAAGATATGCTGAAAAAGTAATTACCATTTTACAACCAAACTGTCCGGTTCCTTAATAAATATTATATTTAGTCCGAAAAACCATATACACCGTCTACACAACCTATGGCAGCACCGCATCCGGACCAGCGTTATGTTACAGCTTTGCTTAACAATGATGCCGCTTTGATTGATGAGGTATATAAAAGCTGCGCACGGCAGGTGAGATCATACATCTGCTTTAATAATGGCACCGAAGATGATGCCGCCGATATTTTCCAGGAAGCTTTAATAGATATTTATCACCAGGCAAAAAACAAGGGCTTGCAACTTTCCTGTCCGTTTAACGCCTTTTTGTTTTTGGTATGCAAACGCAAATGGCTGAACGAATTGAAAAAAAGATCGGTTATACCGGTAACAAATAGCACCGACGATTTATTACATGCCAGCGAGGATACTTTTGCCCAGGCCGATGAAATGGAAGCGCAGAACGAGCAGAATAGCAAGTTCATGGCCGCTTTTGAAAAATTAGGCGACCGGTGTAAGGAAATTATCCAGTGGAGCATGCAGGGCGAGGCGCAGGAAAAGGTGGCTGAAGCAATGGGTGTTACCTATGGGTACCTGCGCAAAAAGAAATCAGAGTGTATGGCATCATTAATTAAACTGGTACAACAATAACGGCATATGGCAATGGAAAACGACAGCATTCTACAGGCTTCCCGTTATGCAGATGGGGAGATGGAACCGCATGAGCAAAGGGAATTTGAACTGCTGATGCAGGGCGATGCCCAACTACGCGATTATGTGGAGCAGTATCAGCAGGCAACGGTGGCGCTGCAAACCCATTTTTCTGCTGATGAAAACCTTGATGGGCTAAAACAAACTTTAGGTAACTTAAATAGTCAATATTTTAACCCCGAAGCTGCAATAGTTGAGATGAGGCCAACTGCTAAGGTTGTTTCGTTTAAAACTTATGCCCGCTGGATATCAGGCGTGGCCGCTGTACTCATTATCGGCCTATTCATATTTAACCCATGGCGTAAAAGTTTATTCGAGCAGTATAATACAGCCACAACTATGTCGGTAGCCGAACGCGGAGAGGGTACCCAAACTAACTTAGAAAAAGCCGCGGTTTATTATAACAAAAAAGAATTTACCAACGCCGGGAACCTGCTGGCCAAAGAATATGCTGCCGATACCACAAAAAGCCTGGTCGCCTATTACTACGCTATCACCCTGATACAAAATAAGCAAGAGGCTAAGGCGAGATCCATTCTGCAATCCATATACAATGGCATTTCCGCATTTAAGTATGATGCCGCTTATTACATGGCTTTAAGTTATGTGAAGCAAAAGAATAACGCATTGGCAAAACAATGGTTAAAACTGGTGCCGGTGGGGACGGCTAACTACAAAAAAGCCAGTGAGCTTCTTACAAAACTATAGTTGTTCGTCACCGTTCCGGATCCTTAAATTACGATATACTCCTGTTGTGATGAGCAGCGGCATATCTGAGGAATAGCACATCCTGAACATTTGTCGCTATAAAAAGCTTAAAATATCGCATCGCTGCCAGATGTTTTTATCGAGTTTAGCTTAAAAAACGATCTCATGTCAACTGTTACCCAAACGCTTGAAATCTATCTTATAAAGCTGAGGCCCTATGGCCTGATCGCCGGATTGCTGCTTGTGTCGCTATGCTGTATTCAATGGATAAATAAAAACAAATTGCCGGTGCCTGCTCATAAAATTGCGCAGGAAAAAGGCTTGAAGGATTATTACAAAAAATACTTCCCCATTGGCGTAGCTGTAAATATGAGGGCCATACAAGGGCCGGAAGCCGATCTGATTGAAAAGGAGTTTAACAGCGTTACCCCCGAGAATGACATGAAGATGGGGTCGATCCATCCCGAAGAGAACAGGTATAACTGGACGAATGCTGATGCCATTGTTGATTTTGCCACCAAACACAACATCAGGATACGCGGGCATAACCTTTTGTGGCATACACAGGCCCCGGGCTGGATGTTTAAGGATAGTGTAGGCAACCCTGTTAGTAAAGCTGTTCTGCTGGCCCGGTTAAAGGCGCATATCACTACTGTCGTTAATCGTTATAAAGGCAAAATATATGCATGGGATGTGGTAAACGAAGCTATTGATGACACCCCGGCCAATTACCTGCGCAACACCCGATGGTATAAAATATGCGGCGATGAATTTATCGCCAAAGCTTTTGAATATGCCCACGCCGCCGATCCTAAAGCCGAATTGTTTTATAACGATTACAACAGCGAAGATGAATCCAAGCGCGAAAAGATCTACCGGCTATTGAAAAGTCTTAAAGACGCGGGCGTACCGATTACCGGTGTTGGCATGCAGGGCCACTGGAAATTAAGCGACCCATCGCCGGAGATGATCAGGAAGGCGATAGAGCGTTATGCTTCCCTGGGATTAAAGATCCAGATCACCGAATTGGATATCACCGTAAGGGAGCGTAACGCACAGCGTAGCGCAAATACCCCCCTGCCGGTAGATTCAGGCCTAACGCCAACACTGGCGCAAAGGCAAGCCGACCGGTATAGGGAGATATTCGAGATCTTCAGGCAGTATAAAAAGGTGATCACCGGCGTAACCTTTTGGAATGTATCCGATAGATACAGCTGGCTGGATATGCGCGGCGGCGGCCTGGCCGGCGGCGCGGCGGCAAGTGAAGCCACAACACGGATGGTGCGAAAGGCTTATCCCTTGTTGTTTGATGAAAACCTGCAGCGTAAGAAAGCGTATTGGTCGGTGGTTGATTTTTGAGGGTACCTTACTGACAGCTTAAAACACAACCGTGTGCCATACAACCAACAGTTTGTCATTTCGATAGAGTGGGGGAGGAAGAAGCGGAGTGGCGAAAGAGAAATTTTATACGGCATGCTTGTCGCACGTATAAGATTTCTCTTTTGCGCCCCCGCACACAAACCGTTCCAAGCTCTATCTATGACAAGTTAATTTACGATAGTTGGCTCCAATTACTTCGACGCTTTACCAAACGGATCGATCAGTTGGATGGAGCCATCGGTATTGTGGGTTAGCGTAGTTACCTTGATATTACGTAGGTGTGTTTTGCCGGATAGCTCAGTATCGTGATAGAAGATATACCATTTGCCCTTTACTTCAATAATGGAGTGGTGGGTGGTCCAGCCTTGTACCGGCTTCATAAATACGCCCTTGTAGGTAAATGGCCCGGTCGGTTTATCGCCGATGGCGTAGCATAAAAAGTGGGTGTTGCCGGTAGAATAGGTGAAGTAATACTTACCGTTATACTTATGCATCCACGAACCTTCGAAGAAGCGGCGGGTGCTGTCCTTTGTTAACAAGGGCTTGCCCAGGCTGTCTATAATAACCGCGTCGGCTACCGGGCCGTCAAATTGCTTCATATCGGCAGTTAGTTTGGCCACTTTGCAGGAGATAGCCGGCGCATCGGGTTGCTTCGAATCGGTTTTTGATTCGTTGGCGTATTTGCCATTTATCCAGCGTTGTAGTTGCCCGCCCCAAATGCCGCCGAAGTACATATAGCTTGTGCCATCGGTATCGGTAAAGACGGCGGGGTCTATGCTGTAACTGCCGGTTATAGGCTGGGCTTCGGCTTTAAAAGGGCCGGCCGGATCCTTAGCTGTGGCCACGCCGATATGGAAAATGTCTTTTTTATCCTTTACCGGGAAGTACAGGTAATACGTGCCATTTTTATATGCCGCGTCGGGTGCCCAAAGCTGGCGGCCGGCCCATGGGATATCCTTAATATTCAAACCCACACCATGGTCGGTCACCTTGCCGCCAATGCTGTCCATCGATAGGATATGATAATCGCGCATGGCAAAATGGTCGCCGTTATCGTTTTCGGCAATACCGGCATCAATATCATGCGAGGGGTAGATATAGATCTTATTATTGAACACATGGGCCGATGGATCGGCGGTGTAAATCTCTTTAATGAGCGGTTCAGACAGGTAGGTTGTTTTTTTAGCAGCGGTATCTGTCGCCGCCGTTTTGGCCGTTGGCGAACTGCATGAAGCTAAGGCCATGGCTACCACAGCTGTTGGCCACAGCAGGCTTTTGGATGAGTTAAACTTGATCATGATCTGTAATTGGTTGTTTTAAGGGTTGAGATATTGGTTAATTGCTGCCGCCTGTGCCCGGTACAAAGTTGAACCGCTGATCTTTATAATATTGCAGGGGATGCAGCGGCCTTGGATACTTAGCGGGTATGGGCATATTAGAAAAGGTTTGAAAGTATTGCACACAGGCATCCCGCCAGCGGGTGGCTTCGTTTAGCTGTATATTCATCAGTTGCTGCACTTCGGTAAAGCGTTCCGAATCTACATAAGTACCCATGCGGTTCCATATTTGTTGCATCGCCCTTACCGAATCTACACCGCGGTAATAATGATCCACCAATTCGTTCCACAACGTTTCGCCCGAGCGCATTTTATAATTCCAGGGTAGGTGATGAAACCAAAGCAGGTAGATATCAGGGCAGGCTGCGAGGTTATTAAACGCATCGCGCACCTGTGGGGCGTACTGGCCTACGGCATTGCTGCCTTGTGTAGTACGGTCGAAACCGATACCGTTCGCATCGGCCTTGTGATAATAAATCGGGTTCCAGTCGGCGCGGCTTAGGTTATTGTCCCAGGGGCCCGGACCGTAATGACCGGTTGCCGCCATAATGTGGTGCAACCCCAGCGGTGTCATATAATTCACCGTGTTCTCGCGCGATTGCAGCATGAACTTCTTTACATCGGCCACAAATGTTTGGCTGTTGCTAAAGGTCATCCGCAGCCAATCGTCGGCAATGGCGGTTGAAGTTTGTGCCGGGTTCCAGGCCAGGCGACCAAAGGCATACCAGTTAGCCTGCGCAAAGGGGTGCCCGCACCAGTTCATATCGGTGCCAATATTGGCCACCCCGGCTATTCCGGTTATCAAATCAGGGTTCATTTTTCCGGTCAGCACCTTGACTACGGTCGACCCTTTACCGGCTGAATAAGTATCCGCGTCGAGGCATTCCTTTACCAGCGGCGCCTCGTAAACCAAATGGGTGGAGAAGCCCAGGTACTCCTGCGTGATCTGTAACTCCAGCATTAGCGCGGTTTTAGGCATGGCGCCAAACAGCGGGTGGAACGGCTCGCGTGGCTGAAAATCGATAGCGCCATTTTTAACCTGTATAATTACGTTACTCCTGAATTGCCCGTCGAGTGGTTTAAACTCGTTATAGGCTTGTTTGGCGCGGTCGTCGGGCACATTATTGTCGTACACAAAGGCGCGCCACATTACAATGCCATGGTGGGGCGCTACGGCATCGGCCAGCATGTTGGCGCCATCGGCATGGTTGCGGCCATAGCTTTGCGGCCCGGGCTGCCCCTCAGAATTAGCTTTTACCAAAAATCCACCAAAATCGGGGATCAACCGATAGATCTCATCGGCCTTATCGGCCCACCATTTTTTAACTGTGGGGTCTAAGGGATCGGCTGTTTTTAAGCCACCTATTTCTATTGGTGCACTAAATCTTGCCGAAAGGTACACCCTTATGCCATAGGGGCGTAATGCATTGGCGATAGCAGCAGCTTTTACCAGGTATTGGTTGGTTAACGACAGCGCGTTGGCGTTTACGTTATTCAGCACCGTACCGTTAATACCGATAGAGGCATTAGCCCGGGCATAGTCGAGATACCGTGGGTCGATAAACTCTGGCAGTTTATGCCAGTTCCAGATGGAGAAGCCGGCGTAGCCGCGCTCCACAGTGCGGTTTAAATTATCCCAATGATCCAATATGCGATAAGTAACCGATGGCTGATCGGCCGTGTTGAGGTGATCTATAGGCTTATTGGTTTGCAAAAGCCGCAGGAGGTTGAAAACACCATACAACACGCCCTTATCAGTATTGGCACCGATAACCAGGCAGTTTTTGCCGCCAGTTGCTACCGATCTGATAAAATAGCCATCGGTACCCAATCCGTTTAAAACGGTTTTAAATTGCGCGCCGGCAACTAAGCTATTGTTTTGCGGCATACCGATGACGAGTGCATTACCCGTTGCTGTTTTTACCTCTGCCGGTTGATGTTGCAATAAGCCTTTTAAGCCTGAACGCAATTCTTTTTTGGCTGCATCCAACACGGGGTTGCGCGCCGGGAAAACCAGTTGCGAAATCGCTGAGCGGTAACTTTGAGCGAGGCTTTTATTGCTAATGGCATCATACCTTAGCCAAAGGCGGTACCCGTCTTCGGCATGCGCGGCGGAAATGCCTGTTAATATGAATAGTAACAGTATGCCTTTCAGCCGGTAATTATTTAGCTTAATGCTCATCATTGTAATGTTTATGTGTTTGAAAATTGCTTGATATTTAGCCGGTGGGTTCAGCAGCCGGTAGTTAAAGGTATTTCAAAACACATCGTAATAAGTATCAAAATCTATTTTAAACCGTAATATTATCTTCCAAACAACTTCAGATCGACCGCATCGCCCATCATTTTATAGCCCAACTGGTTAGGGTGCAGGTAATCGTTAGCACCGGCCTGGGCTTCGGGTAGTAAAGTGTCTGTGGTGTTCGGATCACGCAGCACTTTGTCGAAATCGATCACCGCGTCAAACTTTCCGCTGGTACGTATCCAGTCATTAATGGTATTGCGGGCCGACTCACGGTATGGCCGGTAATAATTGCTCTTTTTAAACGGCGTGATGGTAGCCCCGTATACCTTTATGCCCTTTGCATGCGCGTCGGTTATCATTTTGGTATAAGCGGTAATAATGTTTTGGGCCACGGATACAGCAGCGACGCTATCGGGCGTGCCACCCAGATCGTTCACCCCCTCAAAAATGATGAGCCATTTTACGCCGCTTTGTTTAAGCACATCGTGCTCAAACCGGTTAAGCGCGGTAGGACCGAGGCCACCCTTCAGTATCGCGTTGCCGCCGATGCCCATATTTAAAACGCCTGTTTGTTTGGTGCTGTTGTTCGCCAGTAAGTTAGTGGCCAAATTATCTGGCCAACGGTCCTGCTGATTGGTGCCCGAACCACGCCCGTCCGTAATAGAATCGCCCAAAACTACTACCGCACCCGGCGATTTGGGCGCATCCACATCTATCCCGGTGATCACATACCAATGATCGGCTTTGACGGCGTCGGTAAAATCGGTACCGGATGATCTGTGTTGGCCCGCTAAAAGATAAGAGGTAGTTCGGGAACCGGGATGCCCCGTTATGGATGATGGAACATCGCCAAAAACAATAGTTATAGCCAACTGCATTCTCGGCTTCAGATCAAATAATATCGCATCCGAAAATAATTCTGTACCGGCAGTAAGGGTTACGCCAGTTTTGTTGTGAAACTTTAAAATCTTTAATGTAGAAGGATCTATAATCCCGTTGCCCTTTGAAACCGCTATCTGCACCGTTTTGAGCGTAAGCGGGCTATTGCCAAACTCGTTTGAAAGCTTCAAGCGCAGCCGCTTGCCACCAATGGATACACACACTACCTGCCTTAAGGTATTATTGCTTAGCCCCGGCGCTGGTGGCATATTATTAGGCTCCGCCAGTTGCCGTGCGGTGCCCCAGGTGCCTACCCATTTGTGATGAGGTATTGGTTTTATGGCGGCAAAAATGCCCGAAGAGGCCAGCAGTAACACAGTAAATAGCCCGAAGTGCAGCCAATATCTACGCATGTTTCTAAAGCGGCTCTTATCCGGCGGGTTTCCTTTTATATACATCTTATTTATAGCGGTTAAGGTTTAATTGGTTTTGATATTATTCGGTAACCGGGACTTTGTAGCCCAGCAATTCGAGCATTTTTATGCCGTAACGCTTGCCCAGCATCCGGTATCCCCCGGCAGTAAAATGCAGGTGGTCGGTGCCCGTAGGGCATCCTGCTGAGGAAATGACATAAGAGTTGGGGATGGTCTGCGGCAACTGGTTGATGATCCTGTTCATACTGGCGCAAATGCCGCCCTGATCGGCGTTTACCACTTCGCCCGCTATCAGGGGCACCTTTTTGGCTTTCAGGCCAAGGTCTTTTATTAATTTGGTATATACCTCCTGCACCTTTTTTGTCCAAAGGGTATCATTAGTGTTCGATTCGCCCTGGTGTAGCAGGATGCCCTTTATAACGCCTGATCTTTGGGCGATCTTTGCCATCTCTACCAACCGGGCATAAGGATTGCCGCCATATTCGGTCGCCGTATTTTTCATCCAGTCAGGCGCGGTTGAAAGGTAAGTTTGATAAGCGCCCTGCTGAAAGACTTCTATTTTGGCCCCCGCCACCGATACGTTGATGATGCCGATCCTGATCTTCTCCGGCAGGTGTTCAACCAGCGTCCGGCCAAAGTAATCGGCAGGGGTAATGCCTGTGTAGCAACGGCATAGGGGCGGGGCGGCGGTATACCAGTTGCCCTTTACACGGCCCAGGTTAGGGCAATCTACAGCTTCCAATACCTGCAGGCGCTTATTTACCACAGTATCCTGCGGCTCAAACCGGGCATTCCCCTCCATGTTCGATTGACCCAAACACAGAAAAATGTAGAATTTAGGATCCTGGGATACACCTTTTAGTGCGAGCAGCGTAAGCAGGGCAGTGCCGAGTATTTTTATCTTCATATATAACTTAATGTGCAGCCGGTTGTATTACCTGGTATTTGCCACTTAAATGCATCAGACTGAACAGATAGAGCAGGCCATCATAATAAGGGTCAAAATATCCGTCGTCGTAGGGTTCAAGTTTTGTGTTCCATAAGGCGTGTACAAGCTCAAGGCTTTTATTGTTTTTACTGATGAGCGCCGTAGCCGCTGCCGTGGCGACAAGGCCAATGGAGTGGCGCAGCTTTTTTACCGGGCCGGCCTGGAGAATAAATTCCGGTCGCGACCCGTCCAGATTAAATTGATCTTCAAACCGGTATATCCCTTTTGAATACAGGAAGTTTTGAAACCTAACGGCGTAATCCTGTTGCCAATTCTTGTCGGCGCCAAACCATACGTAATCCATGGCGATATTCATCGGCACGCGCCACGAATCGTAGCGGAAGCCGCCGGGCATCCAAGCGGTAACATGGGTTTGGCCGCTAAATTCGGCATAGTCAGGGTTCAGGCCGGTTACCGGATCGCAGGTGCGGTGCAAAAAGGCGCGGGAGGTATCGGCGCAATCTTTATAAAACTGTTCGTGCCTGTCTTTGGCATATAAGGCCCACACTTCCATAAATGCGGACAAATGATAGGAGGGATCCGTCCAGTTATAACCGCCGCCCTCCGGCACAAAACTGATCTGCTTATGAGCCGTATTAATGATGTTATAGATATTTCCATTACCGTTCTTCTTCCACATAGCATCTAGTATGCGCCGGGCCTCCAGGTAATAGTTAATGCCGGTTTTATTGCCCCAGCGGTTTGCTGCAAACAACAGGTCGGTAACAAAATATAGTTCGCCGTCCGATGCCGAACCCTCTGAGTTTTTTTTCAGGGTTTGCGGATTAATGCTCCAGGCAAAATAAGCCTCCCTGGGCCCATCCTGGTGCTGCAGGTATTTTTTAGACCAACGCCATATCCGGTCGAACACCTCCTTTTTATTAAGTTGCACGGCTATCATCATTCCGTATGATAACCCCTCCGTGCGCGCGTCATGGTTTTTCAGGTCGGATACATAAGCCATCGTATCGCCCACCGGGAAGTAAACACGATTTGGCCCCTCAAATACGTCATGATAAGCTTTGGCTACCTTTTTATCAATATCGGCCTGGCGGTATCCTGCTTCGCGGAAGAAGTTACGCGGTTGATGTGCCCCTTTATCACGAGCGCCTTGCGACTTTGCAGCTATGGCACACGCGCATATGATCACAGCGGAAAGCAGTGTGCCACTAATATAAAAGGCAAAAGGTCTTTTCATTTTAACAGTATTGCTACAAGCGTGGGCCGGGAAATAATCGGTATTCAAAACTAATTTGTATGCCCTGTTCGCGATAGCAGGATTGTTGAAGTTAGTAGGCCAAATGTTTTACCCGCATGCTGGTAATCAGCAAGAAGCTACCGGCTGCTTTTATGGAGATGTAAGATTTGTTAAGCTTTATGGACGGAATGTTTGCAGCGTGATAACTATTATTTCACAAATAATTTTTTTGATACAGGTTTAGCTGCGCAAATCGCTCAAAAACAGGCACAATGGCTGTGATGATACCAACTTTGAACATTTATGACATGTTTTTTGATGAAAATTAGCACCCTTAATTGTACAAACCCATGAACTTTACCTCATCGCAAATTGCATAACGATGCGATGGCGCGGTACAATAAGCCAATTATAAGTTTCTGATATTTTTTCCTGGTCTGATTGCGAGCCGAAACGAATTTGTTAAAGCACTATTTCAATTTAAAAGTCGCGATAGTTATGCAATCGATTGTTTTTTGAGTTTAGCTATAAATCATGATAAAAGGCTCACTAAACAAAAAGGCAAGGGTTGAAATATTTGATAAGAACCGGTTGGCTGATAATAAAGAACCAATTATTAAACTTGACGATTATGATGAAACCATTTTATCCCTAAACCGATAGCAACATCAAACCTGCCGGGTAAGACCCTGCGGGATCAACAATTATAAACCAATAACAAAACTTTATATGCAAAAACTTCAACTCATTAAATTCATGAAAATTTTCCTGATCACCGTATCAGTGAATTTATTTTCTTATTCCCTTTTTGCACAAACCGTTGCGCTGCATGGCAAGGTTGTAGACGAAAAAGGCGAACCGCTTATTGGTGCCACTATTAAAATAACGGGTACCACAACCGCGGCCACTGCCAACGTAAACGGCGAGTTTACGCTGAACGTGCCCGCCAACACCAGTAAGGTAACCATATCATTTGTAGGTTATACCGATTATGTAAAAACACTGACAAGGGGCGTAACCAATTTGGGCACTATCACCCTGATAGGCAACACCAGCAACCTTAACGAGGTGGTGGTGGTAGGTTACGGTACCTTAAAACGCGAAGATGTTACCGGTACAGTAGCCACCGTTGATGCTAAAGTGTTAAAGGAGATACCCGCATCAAACGTTTTTGACCAGATGAAGGGCCGCGTAGCCGGTTTGGATGTGGTGAGCGGCACCAACGGACCGGTAATTACTTTAAGGGGTAACCGCAGTATCGGGCAAGCCCCGGGTATCGACGGACCGCTGATCGTACTGGATGGCCAGCCGTTTTATAACTCTATCGAGAATATCGACCCGAACAATATCAAAAGCATCGATGTGTTGAAAGGCGCTTCTGCTACAGCTATCTATGGTTCGCGCGGATCGGGCGGTGTATTGTTGATCACCACTAACCGTGGCAGGGTAGGGCAAACCATAACTTCGTACGATACCTATTATGGTATCAATAAGTTAGAGGGCAGCCTGAAAATGCTTAACGGTACACAATTCGCGCAGTTGATAACCGATGCTACACAGGGCGCCTTATTACAAAACAACCAAACGGTTAATAACTACTTCCTTACAGCTATCGAAACCAAGGCGCTTAACGAGGGCATCAGCACCGATTATCCGGCCTTATTATTACGTAACGCCTACACCTGGGATCAAAACCTGCGCGTTACCGGCGGTACCGAAAGGACACAGTTTAACGTGGGCGTGGGCTACCGCACCAATAATACCATCGAGCGTAATAATAACTACACCCGCCGTATAGCCTTGAATGCAGCACTGGATCATAAGATAAACGACTATATTAAATTTGGCCTTAGCACTCAAACCACTTTGCGTTTGATCAACTCGGGCGGTAGCGGCCAGTTGCAACAGGCGCGCTATATCAGTCCGCTGACTTATCCATATAATGCTGACGGCTCCATCAACGCTACCCCACAGTCAGATCAGATCGATGGTACCTTTGTAAACCCGCTGTTGCCGGGCAGTAAGCCAGATCAGTATTATAATTATACCCGCGGCTTTGTTAACAACGATATATTGTATGCCGAGGTTAGTCCGTTGAAGCACTTGAAGTATCGTTACAGCGTGAACTACAATTACTCGCAATCGTTACAGGGTACATATAATGGTATAAACGGCGCCGATCTGACCACCATCGCCAAAACTAACGCCAGCACCATCAACAACTATTCGTACCGCTTAAACCAGGAGCATTTGCTTACCTACGATAACATCTTCGCGGGAAAGCATAGCGTAAACTTTGTGGCCGGTTTCACCAACGAGTTGGCGCACACCGAAAACTCAAACATCAGCGGCACCGGTATCCCATCGGATGCTAACAAGAACTCTAACTTAGGTTTGGCCCAGACCATCAGCAGCGTTGGCGGATCGTTCAGCGAACAGGGTTTGGTATCATACATCGGCCGTTTAAACTACGCGTTCGACCGCAAGTATGATGTTACAGCCACCATCCGCTCGGATGCTAACTCGGCACTGGCCGACGGGCATCAGCGCACCACCTATCCGTCATTAGGTTTAGGCTGGGTGATCAGTAACGAAAACTTCATGAAGAAGTACGATTTTATTGATAACCTGAAGCTGCGCGGCGGCTACGGCGAAACATCAACTATTACCACAATTTCGCCTTATACCACCTTAGGCCAGTTGAACGCCGTTAAATACCAGTTTGGTAGCGTAGCGGCAGGCGACGCGCAGGGTGTATTAGTAAGCACGCTGGTAAACCCTACCTTAACCTGGCAACGATCGGCCGAGTATAACCTGGCTTTAGACTTTGCTATACTGAAAAGCCGCATCACCGGTTCGGTGGAGGTTTATAAAACCCGCACTACCGGCCTGATATTGCCAAATAACTTACCGGTAACTACCGGCGCGCGTTCGCAGATCACTAACCTGGGTACATCTGAAAACAGGGGCCTTGAAGTTACCCTGAGCAGCATTAACGTGCAAAATGCCAGGGGCATTAACTGGTCTACCGATTTCAACATCGCGTTCAGCCGTGAGGAAGTGGTTTACCTGCCAAACGGTGGCGCTTCGATCATCGGTTCGGGCGAATTTGTTGGTCAGCCTTTAAACGTGATCTACGATGTTAAGAAATTGGGCATCTGGCAAACCAGCGAGGCTACCCAAGCCGTTACCTTTGGGCAAAAGCCAGGTTCGATTAAGGTAGAGGATTATAACCATGACGGCAAGATCGACTTTAACGACGATCAGATCATCGGCCACTTTAACCCTAACTATACCTTTGGCTTAACCAACCGTGTAAGCTATAAGAACTTCGATTTAAGCCTGGTGATACAGGGCCGCATGGGCTTTACTACTGTTGTGCCTTATGTATCGTCGTCTAACTCATCAACCAATGGCTGGCAGTTTCTTAACCAGGGCCGCCATAACCAGCCGGTGCTTGATTACTGGACGCCAACCAACCCAACAAACGCCTTTCCTGAGCCCAACTCTTACGCGCCTGTTCCGTATTATTCAACGCTGCAATACTATGATGGATCGTTCATCAGGGCAAAAAGCATCAACCTGGGTTATAACGTTCCCGGAAACCTGTTGAAGAAGGTAGGCTTAAGTTCGTTGCGTATCTATGCCAACGTATCTAATCCGTTCTTCCTTTACGCGCCAATCCGTAAACAAAGCTTCTCTGTGCCCGATGCCGAATCTGGCTACAACTTTAACAGCGCTGGCGGCGCGTTCACCAACCCGGCCGATCCATCTGCCAGCGGTAATATTGGCGGCACCAATAGCGGCACCGGCGGTACTAACTTCCGCGGGGTAGCTATAAGCGCCGGCACGCAAACACGCGACTTTATTTTGGGCATTAACGCAAGGTTTTAATTTTATCAACAGAGAGACATGAAAATATTAAATAAATACAGTCTTATTATCGCTGCTACGGCGGCGTTAACAACGGTTACAGGTTGTAAAAAAATGCTGGTAGAACAACCACGCTCGGGCCTGTACCCCGATTACTTTACTACCGCGGGTGGTGTGCAGGCAGCGGTAACCGGTGTATACCAGGACCTGCGCGGAAGCGGCGTCGGCGGCTTTTCGGGCGAGGGTATTGTATACGCTTACGATGGTACCGACGAAAACATCCCCGGTGGCAGCGCGGGCACTAACCCAGCCATATATGGCTCATATAAAGGCATCACCTCGTCAAACGGGCCGGATATTACAGGCCTTTATGTAGATATCAATACGCTGAACGGGGTTTTCCAAAACGCGTCGCTGATCACCGACCCGACCGCGCGTACGCAATTTGTGGCGCAGGCTAAGTTCCTGCGCGGCTTCATCTATTTTTGGCTGGTGCAAATGTATGGTGGTGTTACCGCTACGCAAAAAAGTGGGATCCCGCTGCACTTAACCTTTAACACCCAGGCTACGTCTGCCGACGAACCTGCAAAGCTGACCGATATCTACAAAACCATTATCCAGGATTTTACAGATGCCGCCGCGGGCTTGCCGAATACCATCACCAGCTCGAACCCGTTCTCGGCAGCCGGTATTGGTAAAAGCGCTACAGTTGCAACCGCTAAAGCCTATTTGGCCAAAGCTTATCTTACCCGTGGTTATACCGAAGCTAAGGAAGCTACCGACTTTCAACAGGCTGCGGATATTACAGCTTCCATCATCACTAATAAAGGCACCTACGGGCTGGACCTGTGGCAGGATTATTACGACGCGCACAAACCCGCCAACGATTACGGCAAGGAAAATATGTTTGCCATTGATTACGGGATCAGCGATCCGCTATACTCTAACTATACCCAGCAAAGCTCGGGTGGTTTTGGTATCAACCAGTTATTTGTGCTGGCAAGGTTTAACTATGTAGGCCCTGGTGTAGATAATGTTGCCGGTATTGATGCTGTTCCGCAAAAGATGGGTGGTAGCGCGGGTATGGTGCGCGATGTTTATAACGGCCGTCCATACATCCGCTTAGCGCCAAATAAGCCTTACACCATGGATGTGGCCTTTGCCGATCAGATCCACGATACCCGTTACGATGCTACGTTCCAAACCTTTTGGATCTGCACCAATCCTAACGTAACCGCCGGCCTAAAAAGCGACCGTGTTACATCAAAGGGTAAGCTGGTGGCTACCACCTCATCTATTCCGCCGGCAGGTGGCGCTTTGAGCGCTGCTCCTGGTCAGGCCGCGTCGATAGTGCCTATGGATGGCGATACCGCTATCCTGATGCCAAGCGCCGATGTAACCATGGCCCGCCGCGATGGCTTTAAAGGTTTGATAGTTACGCCGAAGCAATTTAACAGCACCATCTTCCCAACGGTTAAGAAGTTTGACGACCCTAAACGCGCCGGGATCCTCGATTTTTCGAGCCGCCCGATCGTAATGATGCGCTTTTCTGAAGTGTACCTGATGAACGCCGAAGCTAACTATATGCTGGGTAATGCTGCCAACGCCGCTGCCTCGTTAAACGTGTTAAGGCAGCGCGCCGCTTATCGTAATACAGATGATGCCGCGCTTACCGCCAAGAACCAGTTCTATGTAACTGCTGCAACAATGGCTACAGCCAACGCCACCAATGCCGCCGCCATGTTGCTGACACCAGCCCAAACCGCCTTATTAGCTATACCAAACAATACAACAACAACTACTACCCTGTGCGGTATGGATTTGATACTGGAAGAGTATACCCGGGAGTTATATGGCGATCCGCGCCGTTGGTTCGATTTGGTGCGCACGCAGCAACTGGTTAGGCGCAACCAAATGTATAATACCATAAGCGGCCCTAATGTGCAGGCTTATCATGCGCGCTGGCCAATTCCGCAAACGCTTATTAACGCGGTATTGTCGGGGCCTGCGTACCCTCAAAACAATGGATATTAAATGTTGGTAATATCAATGGTTTATTTAAGCTGCCCGGTTTTCCGGGCGGCTTTTTAATTGCCTGTAATATTACTACCTTGACTTTGAAACACCATGTTGTTGCTTTTATAAACCCGGGACATTCCCATCTAAATAAAGAGAGATCACCGATATGAAAAAGTGCTTATACCTGGCTTTACTGGCTTCGTCAACCGCCTTCGCGCAAACTAATTATCCGCCGCCTGTTAATTTCACCGCCGAGCAGGACCACCAAAACATGATGGAGCAATTAGGCATAAAGGCTTTACGGCCCGGCCCAAGCGGGAACGAAAAAGCGCCCAACCATGCCAATTATGATGAAGCCCTGGCCAATCCATATCCCAACTTGCCCGAAGTGCTTACGCTTAAAAACGGTAAGAAGGTAAGCACTGCCGACCAATGGTGGAAGCAGCGCCGCCCCGAAATTGCAGAAGATATGGACCGCGAAGTTTATGGCCGCGTCCCTAAAAATGTACCCGCTGTAAACTGGACGGTTAAGGTTACTGATAAGGAGTTTGTGGGCCGCACGCCGGTGATCGCGAAGCGTATTACAGGGCATGTAGATAATTCGGCTTACCCGTTGATAAATGTAGATATTGATATGGTGCTGGTGGTGCCTGCCAATGCTAAGGGACCGGTGCCGGTGCTGATGATGTTTGGCCCGGCGCGTTTGCCCGCCCCGGCGCAACCTAATCCTGAAGCACTTGAAAAGATCAATACTGCTTTAAGAAAATTATTAGCTCAAAGCGATCCGGAAGTAAAGGCTATCTTAGAACAATATCCCGCTTATCAGCCCGTTGCTGCTGCCCCTGGTCCCGGATTTCCGGGATTTGGTCCGCCGCCCGCGGCTAAAGAACCGACACCTGATGTACCGGGTGTGCCGGGTGTAAATAATGATCCGCCATCAACCGAGCAACTGATTGCCGATGGATGGGGATATGCTTTTATTAACCCGGCAAGTATCCAGGCTGATAATGGCGCGGGATTAACCAAAGGCATCATCGGCTTGGTAAATAAAGGCCAGCCACGCAAGCCCGATGATTGGGGTGCGCTGCGCGCCTGGGCCTGGGGCGCCGGGCAGGCGCTTAATTACCTGGAAGCATCCGAACCTGCTGTGAACGCTAAGCAGGTGGGCATCGAAGGTGTATCCCGCTACGGCAAGGCCGCACTGGTTACCATGGCCTACGAACCCAGGTTTGCCATGGTTTTGGTGGGTTCCTCAGGCGAGGGCGGCGCAAAGCTTAACCGCCGTAATTTTGGCGAGGCCGTAGAAAGCCTGACCGGCGGCGAGTACTACTGGATGGCCGGCAACTTTATGAAGTATGGTGCTTCCGACGCGAATTTCGGCAGCAAGACCGCCAACGATATCCCTGTGGATTCGCACGAGTTGATAGCGATGTGCGCGCCGAGGCTGACATTCATCAGCTACGGGATCCCTGAGAAAGGCGATGCTAAATGGCTGGATCACCAGGGGAGTTATATGGCGGCGGTGGCCGCGCAGCCGGTATATAAATTATTGGGGGCGAAGGGACTTGGTGTATCCGATAATTATCAAACCGAAAAAATGCCCCCGGTAAACACCCCGCTGCTTGATGGCCAACTGGCCTGGCGCCAACACGATCAGGGGCACCAGGACCAGGCCAATATGAAATGGTTTATCAAATGGGCCGATAAAAACATCGGTTGGCCGGCAACCCGTTGATCCAACTTGTCTTTTGAACAGGAATTGCATCGATTTTAAACATTTGTAGTAGTACATATTATTGCCGCGGCATATATTTGGGATAGCCATTTGTAAATTATTGCTGTTAAATAGCGATTTGAATACCCAATTATGCCTGATAAACTCATGAGTCCCCGCAAGCGTGTTTCGCTTATGCCGAAATGGTTATTTGGCCGTGTTTGCCTGTTGTTACTGCTGGCAGCACAGGCAAGTTTTGGGCAGCAGGAACTTAACTTTACCGCGCTGACCACCAAGAACGGCATGTCGGCCAATACGGTCAATGTTATTTTGCAGGATCATAAGGGGCTGATATGGCTGGGCACCAGCGATGGCTTGAATAAATTTGACGGCACCAACTTCACGGCTTATATCCATAACGAACAGGACAGCACCAGTCTGCCGGCTAACGAGGTGGTTTCCCTGCTGGAAGATAATACCGGCAAACTATGGGTAGGCACCAGCGGCGGCGGATTGGCTTATTACGATCAGCAGCACGATGTATTTGTGAGTTATAAGGGCGATAAGTCGATAAGAAAAACCCAGCCTGTAACGGCCCGCGCCTTTTACCAGGACCATGAAAAAAACCTTTGGATAGGTAGTTACGGCGGCTTCAGGATTATTGACCCAAGCCTGAAAAAAGTTGATTATGTGGATATCACAAGGCTGGTCACCAATACGGTAAATACCCCGGTCATCCTGTCGTTTTTCGAGGACCGCTTGCATCGGATGTGGATAGGCACCAATGCGGGTCTGCTGCTTTACGACAGGGGCAGCAATAGCTTCACCCGCTTCGCGCATGCCGATAATGATGCTACCAGTTTAAGTGGCGACGAAGTGCGGGGTATCGCACAGGATGCCGGTGGGAGGCTGTTTTTTGGGACCAATAAAGGTTTAAACATGTTGCGGCCCGGCGAAAAAACATTTGGGGTGTTTAAGCATGCCGATGGCGAGCCGGCATCCATCGTGAGCAACCTAATTTATACGGTTGTAGCCGCCCCGAACGGAAAATTGTGGATTGGCACCGAGGAGGGTCTGAGCATTTTTGACTGCACCACCTTTAACAGCGTCAACATTAAGCCGGATAGGCGTAAATCATACAGCCTGACCAATAAATGTGTACGAAGCATCTACTTTGCAAAAAAGGGGATCGTTTGGCTGGGTACCTACCAGGGCGGCGCCAATAAGTTAGACCCTAACCTGGCCTTGTTTAATTTAAAGCGGGGTACGCCGTTTGATCCGCATGGGTTGTCGTCATCAGTAGTTACGGCTTTTGCCGAGTATAAAAAGGGCGAAATATTTGTAGGTACCGATGGCGGCGGGCTGCATTTTTTTGATCGTTACACCGGCCTGTTCAATCATTACGATATTAAAAGCAAAGCCGATCATTCCGGTAATTCCCTGCCCATTATGGCGCTGGAGCTGGACGCGCAAAAAACACTTTGGATAGGCACTTATCAAAATGGGTTGTTTGCCTTTAACCCGGCATCGGGAACCTATAAACAATACCTGGCCGATGGGACCTCGCACGAGCCGAGTCAAAACGACATCTTTTTTGTAAAGCAGGATTCGAAGGGGCTGATATGGATAGGCACTAATGGCCGTGGGGTTGATGTGCTTGATCCGCGCACCCAAACTTTTGTGAATTATAACAACCGGGCTGTTAAAGGCAAAGCAGTTATGCCCCTGAACGGCTTTATGCGGGCCATAGCCGAAGACAGGAACGGCGATATCTGGCTGGGCTCTGCCGGTAGCGGCCTCGCTGTTTATCACCCGGGCAATGGTCAGTTTAGGCTTTACGACAGGGTAAACAGCCAGCTTTCCAACGATGGTGTGCTTAGCATCCTGCACGATCATTTGGGTAATACCTGGGTAGGCACAAATAGCGGCGGTATTAACCTCTTTCATCCCGACAGGCAAAAATTCACCCACCTTACCGAAGCCGACGGTTTGGCCAACGGTGTGGTTTATAAAATGGTGGAAGATGCCGCCGGCACGATATGGATCAGTACAGATAAAGGCATCAGCAGTATTGATCCTAAAACAAAAAAGATCAAGAATTTTGGCCGCCCCAACGGGGTGCAGGACAGCCCCTTTGTGTTAGGTGCAGGTATGGTCACATCAAGCGGCGAATTGTTTTTTGGCGGGCAGGATGGCTTCAATTACTTTACGCCATCAACCCTGCCGGTTCATAGCGATGTCCCGACGGTTTTATTAACCGATTTGAAAGTGGCTAATAACAAAGTAGTGCCCGGCGCCAACGCCCCCCTGCGCGAACAGATCAGCAGCGCGAAGGATATCTACCTTGATTATGGCCAGAATTTCGCTATCAGTTACGTAGCGCTGAATTATACCGCCCCCCAGCAAAATCAATATGCGTATAAACTCATCGGCTTCGATCACGACTGGAACAAGGTTGGCAGGGAAAAAACAGCCTATTATACCAATATCGATCCGGGCGATTATGTGTTTCAGGTGCAGGCCAGTAATAACGATGGGTTGTGGAGCACCAGGCAGGGTACCGCTATTAACATACATGTGCGGCCGCCGTTGTGGCGTACACCTTATGCGTACTTCCTTTATGTTTTAATTATTGCCGGCGGCTTTCTGTACATCAGGCACCGGGGTATCCAAAAAATAAAGAACAAATTGGCGTTGGAGCAGGAAAAAATAAACGCCCGCAAGCTGATAGAACAGCAACGCCGTGAAGCAGAGTACATCCACGAGCTGGATATGCAAAAGATCAAGTTCCTGACCAACCTGAGTCACGAGTTCCGTACGCCCATCTCGCTGATGCTGGCCCCGGCCGATAAGTTGCTGGCCACGCAAAAAGACCCGGCGGTAAGCAGCCAGGTAAAAATGATCAGGCGCAACGCCCGCCGCTTGCTTAACCTGGTGAACCAATTGCTGGATTTCCGCAAGATGGAGGAGCAGGAGTTAAAGCTTAACCTTACACAGGGCGATCTGATCGGCTTTATTAAAGAAGCGGCAGAGTCTTTTCACGATCTTTCCGACCGGAAAAAGATCGCGCTGTCTATCGCCAGTACAGCACCATACATGTTTGCCCAGTTTGATCATGACAAGGTGGAACGCGTTATTTTCAACCTGCTGTCTAACGCTTTTAAGTTTACCGGCGAGGGCGGGCAGGTGCAGGTAAAAATGTCGGTTTCGCATCATGATGCCCTGCATCCGCTAACGCTTTATATCACCATAGCCGATACCGGCATTGGTATCGACCCGGAAATGCGTCCGCGCATCTTCGACCGCTTTTTTATGGAAAGCAAGGCGTCTTCCATCTTAAACCAGGGCAGCGGGATCGGCCTATCCATCACCCGGGAGTTTGTGCAGTTGCATGGCGGAGAAATTACTGTTGAAAGCGAGCCGGGCAAGGGCACTACCTTTAACATCAAGCTGCCGGTTATTGGCGCTACCATGCCTTTTGCCGATGAAATTACCGACCGTGAAGAATTACGCGATACCGTACAAGCAGGCGATGCGCCTTTGCAGACCGAAGCTGGCGCGGTTATGAATAAGCTGCCGGTGGTTTTGCTGGTTGAAGATAACGAGGAGTTTAGATATCATTTAAAGGATAGCCTGCAAAGCTATTACCAGATCCTGGAGGCAAAGGATGGCAAGGAGGGCTGGCAAAAAGCCCTGTCCGGGCATCCGCAGTTAATTGTAAGCGATATCGGCATGCCGTATATGAACGGGATTGAACTGAGCCAGAAGATCAAAACGGATAAGCGCACTAACCATATCCCGGTTATCCTGCTTACCGCCAGCAGTGCCGAAGAAGATCAATTGAAGGGTTTGGAATCAGGCGCTAATGATTACCTCACCAAGCCGTTCAAGTTCGACATCCTGAATACCAAAATTAAAAACCTGCTGGTATATAACCGATCGCTTAAGGATGCCTACTCGCGCCAAATACAGGTTACCGGTAAGGAGATCGAAATTGAATCGACCGATGCCAAACTGCTTAATACCATCGTACAATATATCGATGCCAAGCTTAACGACCCCGAACTATCCGTAGAGGAACTGAGCAGGCATGTGGGCATGAGCCGGGGTTCGCTGTATCATAAATTGCTGGAGTTGACAGAACTTACCCCTATCGAATACATCCGCTCGGTTAAATTGGAACGGGCCGCCGTATTGCTGGAAAAGAGCGATTACAACGTGGCCCAGATAGCCTATATGACCGGCTTCGGGACCCCGAGCTATTTTTCGCGCCTGTTTAAAAGCAGGTATAATGTATTGCCATCCGAATATATTACAGCTAACCGAAAGGATAACCGCTCGAGGCTGGAAGGGCAATATTATTAGGCAATCTTTTTTTATCGGCCCAACAGCCTAATTTATGCCGGATATCTTGATCTGGATACATTTATGCTATGTTTTTTGCTGAAACCTGTTATCGCTGGTTTGTGCTTATGCGGAAATTAGGCACGATAACATATCGTATCAATATTATTAAAAAAGCTTCAGTTATGTTTACCCATATATCCAATTTAAGCTTATAAAGGCAGCTAATACTTACAGGTAATTGTCAATAATTTCGGTAAAAAATCCATGTAACATAAAATTGACTGGTAATATTAATAAATCATTGATTATCAAATATTTAAACTAAAAACACATCGAAATTATGTTACATTGTGTTAACCTTTTTTGGTTTATGTTTACGCTTAGGGGTACTATTTTAAGCCGCTTGGCGAGCCTGAAAACCGTTCAAATTATAAAACCCAAAAGGGGCATCCTGTATCATTTTCCAAAGCTCATTCTGTTTTACTTATTGCTCAATTTGCAACCGGTTTCGGCGGCTATTGATACGGGGAACTATGTGAGCAACCGGGCCGTTGCTCACGCCTTCCCCTTATCGGCAGGTAAAGCTTCCGCACCCTTGTATGTGAGCGGTGATGATTTTACGGGCGTTGTCCGTGCAGTAAAAGATCTGCAGCATGATATTACCGCCGTAACCAATACCCAGCCTGCATTATTGATGGGTAAACCGTCGGGCAAAAGGGTGGTCATCATCGGCACCATCGGGCACTCGCCGCTTGTTGATGGACTAATTGCCGCCGGGAAACTTAATGTGAAAAACATCAAAGGCAAATGGGAAACCTATGTTTTACAGGTAATCGATAAACCGTTCCCCGGTTTAGACCAGGCGCTGGTAATTGCAGGCAGTGATAAAAGAGGGACGATCTTTGGTGTTTACGATCTGTCGTCGCATATCGGCGTATCGCCCTGGTATTGGTGGGCCGATGTGCCGGTAAAGCAGCAGGCATCGCTTTATATATTGCCCGGGCGGCATACTGCAGGAACGCCTGCTATAAAGTATCGCGGAATCTTTATTAATGATGAGGCGCCCGCTTTTTCGGGCTGGGCAAAAGCAAAGTTTGGTGGCGTTAATCATGAACTGTACGCGCACATGTTCGAACTGATACTGCGCCTGAAGGGCAATTACCTGTGGCCGGCTATGTGGGGCAATGCCTTTAACGATGATGACCCGCTTAACCGCAAAACAGCCGATGATTACGGTATTGTGATGGGCACATCGCACCATGAACCGATGGACCGGGCACAGCAGGAATGGAAGCGCTACGGCACCGGCGACTGGGACTACGAAAAAAATGGCGAGGTGCTGAGAAGCTTTTGGCGAAAGGGCATTGAAAATATGGGTAATGCCGAAACGATAGTAACCGTAGGCATGCGCGGCGATGGCGATAAACCCATGCAGGATGGCACTAATATTACCCTGCTGGAAAACATTGTGGCCGATCAGCGTAAGATCATTGCCTCGGTAACCGGCAAGCCTATCGAAAAAACACCGCAAATGTGGGCCCTTTACAAGGAAGTGCAGGACTATTATGATAAGGGCATGCGCGTACCCGACGATGTTACCCTGCTGCTGTGCGATGATAATTGGGGCAACATCCGTAAGCTACCCGAACTGAATGCAAAACCCCGGGCAGGCGGTTACGGCATTTACTACCACTTTGATTACGTGGGTGGTCCGCGCAATTACAAATGGATAAATACCAACCCCATATCAAAGGTATGGGAGCAAATGCACCTGGCTTACCAGCACCGTGTAGATAAGGTTTGGATAGTAAACGTTGGCGATCTGAAGCCGATGGAGTTCCCGATATCCTTTTTCTTAGATTATGCCTGGAACCCCGATAAGATAGGTCCCGGCAATCTGCAAGCTTATACCAAACAATGGGCAAGCCGGCAGTTTGGTAATAAATATGCAGGCGACATCGCCGGTATTCTAACCACTTATACTAAATATAACGGCCGCCGTAAACCAGAGTTACTGAACGAAAACACCTATAGCCTTATCAATTATAACGAATTTGAAACCGTTGTTAACGATTATCAGCAGCTAAATAACCGCGCCGATTCTTTATACAAACTGATGCCCCAGCAATATAAAGATGCCTATTATGAGCTTGTGCTGCACCCGGTGGCTGCATCGGCCAATTTGTATCAGCTGTATTACGCCACAGCGCTTAATCATTTGTACGCGAAGCAGGGCCGCGCGGCAACCAATGCCATGGCTGCAAAAGTAAAGGCTTTATTTGATAACGACGCGGCCATATCAGCCTATTACAACACGCAACTGGCCGGCGGCAAGTGGGCGCATATGATGGATCAAACACATATCGGTTACAAAATATGGCAGGAGCCTAAGCGGGATACCATGCCGAGGATAACCGAAATAACCCTGCCCGGAAAAGGCAGCCTGGGTGTAGCTGTAGAGGGCAGCAGTGATTGTTGGCCGGGTTCATCTATCACCCCGGAACTGTCTGCCTTTAATAACCTTGAGCGGCAAAGACATTTTATCGAATTGTATAATAAAGGCCGTACACCTGTAAGTTATGCCATTAATGCAGAGGGTTTTATCAGGTTATCATCCTCAAAAGGAACTATAGATCAGCAAAGCAGGATATATGTTGATGTTGACTGGAGTAAAGTGCCGGGAACACGCCTTGCTACAATCAATATAACAGGTTCGGATGGTACAAAGATCGCCGTTAACGCACGCCTTAATAAGCTTGGTAATAGCAATACTAAGGGTTTTATTCAAACCGAACCGGCCGTTGCTATTGAAGCAGCCCACTATCAAAAAAAGGTATCGGATGACCGGTATCAGTGGATAGAAATACCCGGTTACGGGCGGACGTTATCGGCCATGACGGTTGTTCCTGCGGTGGCTGTACACAAATTGGCAGGAAATGAAAAGGCACGCCTTGAGTATGTGGTGAAGTTTACAGATACCGGCAAAGTGGTCATAAAAGCCTACCTGTCGCCAACCATCGATTTTACCCGTGATAAAGTCTTACGCTATGCCATCTCTTTAGATGATGAAGCGCCACAACTAAAGCCATTTAATGCCGAGGCCGACCCAAGGACCTGGAGCAAGGCCGTGAGCGATAACGTTAATATCATAACCACGCAGCACCATATTGCTAAAGCCGGTACCCATGTAATTAAGTTTTGGGTGCAAAGCCCCGCTGTGGTACTGGAAAAGCTGGTTATTGATACCGGGAGCGGGACGAAGCCAAGTTATCTCGGCCCGCCGGAAAACTTTCGGGTAGATTGATGGCCATTATTATTTGCCTTGTTTATCGCGGATAAATTTGATCAGCGTATTCATGTTTTTGATATACTGGATAGTTGATATGTAATCCTGCTCACTGGTATCACGGTAAGGCGAGGTGTCGGTTTTATCGCCCACATGGGTGCCAGAAAAAGCGTTGGTTTCCTCCTTACTGGTGCCATCGCCAATATAAGGGTTGCTGATCATGGCGTGCTTGGTGAGCCAGCGGCCTTTATTATCAAGGGTGCTTATAATTTGATTAACCTCAGTTTCATTTACAGGGCTTTGTATGGCATCACGGTTCAGGTCGTAATAATGTTGGGGTGAAGCGTTGCCTTCAAATTTGCGGGGCAGTATCGGCGAATCCTTGGTGGCTTCCTTTACGCTTAAAGCGCTTAGTCGGGCATATTCGTCCTTTAATTTCTGAACATCCACAATTGTCTTCCCCCGGTAATGACCAAGCAGGTTCTGATCGTTCTCATCCACATAATACTTACCATATATCACGTTAGATCCCTTGCGGTGCACATAAATGGGTTTATTGGTAACCACATCAACAAATGTGGAATGTGTGTATATCCCGTTCGCGGTTTTATCGGCTGGCAGATGCGCTTTTTCCAGCCAGTTAATGGCATCGGGGATATGGGCGAGATACTTACGGTCGCCGGTGTACTGGTAAAACTTCATCAGCAGCATAGCATTGCCGTAGGTGTATTTGGGCAGATAGGCGTCCGGTTCATAAGTGCGTGCGCCAACGGGTTCAAGCTGCATGTTGTATTGCTGGCCCCAGGCGCCGTTGCCGCTTTGCGAAATGAGGTAGAAGTTCATTCCACGGGTAATCGCGTCCAGCAGGCGGGCATCGCCCAGTGTCATATAGCATTGTGCTAAAAAGTTGACGTTCTCCCAGGTAACGTCATCATTGAAAGTATAAAACGAGGTGTAATCGGGATGGCCCGCCTTGTTAAAATCATACCTTAAGGGATAGCGCTGCGGCCAGCCGCCGATGGGGTACTGGCTTTTCAACAAAAAGGCGATGGCTTTGTCCAGCGCGGGCTTATATTTAGGGTCGAGTTTTTCCAGGTACATGCGTAAAAGAAAACGTGCCGCATCCGACGATACATCATCATCGTAAGTATCGTTACCATAATAATGCTGAAACTCCTCCAGCCGCCAGCCATTTTTGCCGATGGTATTATACCACGTTTTTAATGAGGCATCGCCGGCGAAGTCGATCATATAATTCCAGCCGCCCTCGTTGCTTTGGCCCCAAATTAAACCCGCCGCGGCCTTTTCGGCAGCCTGGTAATAATACTCTTCGCCGGTTACATGATAGGCATCCAGCAGCGTATGGCCAACGCTCACCGTGCCGCCGTCCTGTATCCACACCATAGTTTTATAAGCCTCCATCTCGCCCCAGCGGCGCGACAGATCGGGCAGGTAATACCAAACGTAACCACCGTTTGTGCTCACGTTTTCGGTCATGAATTTGGTGGCTTTAAGCATGGCCTGCCCGGCTTGCTGCACCTGCTTGTTTTGCTGCGCGAAAGTTTGTGCTGAAATAAATGTAGTCGCCAGCCCTAAAAATACCGGTCTGAAACGGTTAGTGGTGCGGAAAAAATTGAGCATAGGGGTATGATATCAGGTTAATAATTCAAGTTTGGTTCACAGTTTAATCCTGCTTTTTTTGATTATTACTTAGTCGAAAAAAGCAGGTATTTATAATTGGCAATCGACTTTTATATCGAATATAAGTATTTGCTTAAAACAAAATGCTGTTTAACAAGCCGTTTTAAAGGCCTACCGGCTAAGGTTTTACGTTGATAATGATCCTTGCATAACGGGTAAGCGCCGGTTTACCATTATCGGTTACCGCGCAGATAAAATGCAGGCTACCTTTGCCTTTTGGAACTGTAACCGAAGCCACCGCCTTATCTGCGTTTTGCACCTCAACAGCTTCCTTACTTACCGGGCCACCGGCAATGAAATTGCTGGGTTCGGGGTATACATACCAATGATAGGACAGCTTGTTCCCATCCGGATCGGTTGACCCGGCAACGCTTAACTTTACACTGCTGCCCGGCTTGGCAGTGGCATCCTTAACTTTTGTTTGATTTATCACCGGCGGGTGATTGGCATCTTTATATGATTTTACACACCAATCGGCACGGGCTGCAAAATCATTTTGCAGGGCATCGCTCCAGCGCCACATTTGTTTGAAGTAATCCAGTACCTGGTCGTGCGTGGCAGGCGGGGATTGCTTAACACTTAGGCGGCCCCAACTACTGCCGCTAAACCAGCGGCCATCAGGGTATTGGTAACCGGGTATCAATACGGAATCTAACCAGGTATTTGCCCTCACCTTTACAAAACGCCCGCCCCAGCCGCCGTACGATGGTGACTCCATACTGCGCAAACCGGTAGGGATAAGGTAAATGAACGATGGCGAATCGCCCTCAGAGCGGAAATCGCCATTGGGCATAGCTTGGTAAATGGCCGTAAGCGGGCCATGATTTTCCAAAATATTCTGCTTCATCCATGCGCTCTGGAAGTAGGGATGCATTTCTTCGGGCTGCGTCTCGGCCCAGCGGTAGGCGATAGCCTCAAACTGATCGGCAATAATGGTGGGGATATTATACTTGCCCCAATGTGGCTTAATGTAAGTTTGATAAGTGCTGTCCTGCTCCCAGATCAGGTAAAAGCGCATTTTGTTGGCTACAGCGCCCATTTTTTCGGGATGCCTTTCCTCGATGGTTTTTAACGCCCGGGCAATGGTGTTGGTGCCGCCCCAGGCCAGCAGCCATATGGGGCGCTTGTCGGCATCATTTAGTAAAACTTTGGTGATCAGGTCGGCGCCCGGTGTCATCGCGGTCATTTCGCCCTGGGTTTCCACGTTGCCCAGCAGGGTGCGCTTGCGCAGGTAAATGGGTGAGGGGTAACGTTTATCATGCTTCAGCAGGTTAGGATAGACCTTGGCGTACGCTTCGAGGTACGGATCGACCCAATGATCGCCCGGCCACTTTTTTATATGCGAGTGGTATTGCGAGCTTGACGTGATGATGCCCTCCACATCCCACTCGTTGGTATACAGCAGGAACCGCACCATCGAACATTGATCATCTATCTCGCCATCCGAGGTGGCAATAACCCGGGTCTTGGTCGATTGGGTTTTGGGCTGCGCCTGCACCTGCCCGGATGTGCCGATAAATGCGGTAAACATCAGTGCCGTAATGATCAAAGCTTTCATAATTTGCCGGTTTAAGGTTATGCCGATGGGGTTACAATCTGTTAAACTTAAAATTGCTGAATTTAACATCGCCCTTGCCATAGGCAAAAAAGCCGGGCAGGATGCTTTGGAAATCGTACAGCGTGTTGTGGTTATAGCCCGATACCTCCAACCCCCATTCTTCCTTTATCCAATCGGTGCCGTTGTAGCTATGAAAAATAGTAGCCACGTTGTCAATTATTCGCATCTTAAGCCATAGCTCATTATTCCCGGTATGCGCTACCCGGCCTTTGGCCGCGCCTTTTCGCCAGCGGGTTACAAATTTGTTGTCGAAACTTACGCCTACAAAGAAATCGGCATTGTAAAAAAGCGTTAGTCCGGCCACAGCGTCGGCATCCTTATTTATTTTAACGCTAAACTCGTAATTGGGCGTGCCGGCCACAAACAACATCGGGCCCGATTCCTGTGGTGTTGTACCTTGTGCCTTTAACGTAAGTACCCCATCTTTTGCCGATGCCCGGCCGGCGTCATATTTTTTGTAGAATTTCCAGTCAAGGCCGATCCGGTATTCACCCAAATGAGATAAACGGTCGGTGGTTCTGCTACCGCTAACGGGTTTGGCCATCGGGAATGCCACGTTTTTGCCGGTCGGGGCCTTTATCCAGCCATTGGATAAAAAGGTTACCGGTTCCAGCAGGGTTTGCCTGCCCAGGTTCATAAAATCTTTTTGATAGGCATGATAAACGATCCACCAGCGACCATCCGGCGCGTCGATGAGCGAAGCATGGCCCTTGGACCACCATTTCTCTGTGCCGCTGTAAGTGTGTATCAACGGGTTATTTGGCGCGTTCTCCCATGGCCCGTTGATGGATTTGGAACGCGCCACCACTTCCATGTGCGATGTCGGCGGACCAGCCGTACCACCCTCGGCGCTTAGCCAGTAATAATACTGGCCTATTTTCTTCAGCTTAGGCCCTTCCATCGCCATGCCCTCGGTGATCCAATCGTCAGGGATCTTCCAGCCGCTGTAAACCTTTTCGAGCGTGCCGGGTACTACCGATAAACCGTCAGGCGTAAGCTTTGCGCGGTTACCACCGCTTAAAAAGATCCAGCGCTGGCCGGTCTCGTCGGCAATGTGGCAGGGGTCTATGCCATCCACCTTCAAATCTACGGGTTCGCTCCATGGGCCGTGCGGATCTTTGGCGGTAATTACAAAATTGCCCTTGCGGGAAACCGTGAAGTAGATATAATACAGGTTGCCGTATTTGCAGATATCGGGCGCCCAGATGGAGCCAAGGTAGTTGGTGAGTCCATAGCTGATGGGTTCCCAGTTCACCAAATCGGTAGAATGCCATACGGTAAGGCCGGGCAGGTAATCAAAGGCCGAGTGCGTCATGTAGTAATCCTTACCATCGCGCATAATGCTGGGATCGGGGAAGTCGCCGCCAAGGATGGGGTTAGTAAAGGTATTAGCGCTTTGGGCACGGACTTTAACAGTCGTTTTTTGAGCAATAGCAGCAAGACTGCCCGCCATAAAAACAGCGCAGATAACGGACTTATAAAACAGGCTCATGGTTTATAATGGATTATTATTAGCTAAAATATGCTTGCAGCCGGCTTGCCTGGTTTATTACCTCAGGACAATCGCTCCCAGCTACTTTCCCGTTGATAGCAATTGATCCGGTGCCAGTGCCTCGGGATAAAAGCGCGCTTCGCTTACCATTCCCTTAAACCAGGCCACCTTATTTAAACGCATCCCAATGGCGATCTGTCCACCATTCATGGGCTGGAAATCCATCGGGCTTTCCAACTGCTTCACCCCGTTTACATAGCTGCTCATCTTTTTGCCATCGTACACCATGGCTACCCAATACCAGCGGTCGGCAGGCTGCAACTGAGTGGAGTCGATCAGCGTTACCGCCTTGTTCAGCTTCCCGTTTTTCAGATGCGCGTCGAGGTACCATTGCCGCTTTGGCGTCAGGCGTACTTCTAAGGTGCCGCGGTTCTTGTCTGCATCTTCAAAATGGATAAAGCGTGGTTCCTTAGGACCATCGCCATCCGGTTTAAACAATACCTGTATCGTGAACCTCGACCAGCCATTTATCGGACTTGCTGGAATGATCAACCCATCATTTACACCATTGAACGCGATGCCTGTAAACGCACCGTTTGTTGCTACTGATGGTGCACCCTGGATAGCCGGCGTATAATCACCAACTTTATCCGTGGCAGTAAATTTCCAAATGGTTGGCTTTATCTGCGCCTTTGTGGAGGTAACCAGGCCAACGGCGATAATGACCATCAGCCCAATTGCCTTATTTTTGAAATTCACCATCATATATGCCTAAATATAATCATTATATGGCATCCGCAGCACTAACAGCCTATCCTGCAACTGCTTGTTTTATTTAGCCACCGCGTAGCCAACCGGCACCACCGTTTTCAGCGGAACCAGGCTGTTCAAATAGATCTCGATATTGGTATAACCGCCACCGTTTTTAGGATACAGCGATGCATCGGCAGCGCTTTTAGGGTTTAAGCCTTGCTTGATCTCATATTCGTCTGGCATGCCGTCGTTATCGCTGTCCTTGTAGGGTGTGCCCTTATATTCGGGGTAACCGCCAACCTGTGCGATATCGCTGATGATGCCTTTTTTGTACGAATCAGGCGGCAGCCGGTGCTTCAGCATATCGTTGCCCTTGGTGCTTTCAAGCCCATCCTTGTAAGGGATCTTACCTGTTTTTACCTGCTCAATTATCCGGGTATCAACTGCGTCGCGCTTTGGTAAAAAGGCGCCTACGTTGGTCAACACATAGTCAAATGCTTCTTTGGCCGATATCAGCGTAAATTTAGCGGCGGGGAATGGCTGGTTAACACGGATGCTATCGGTTAAGCGACCGGCATCCGGCTGATCGCCGATTTGGATGCCGCCTGCCCAGTTATCCTTAGTTACGGCATCGTTACCCTCCACAATATTGCCGTGAGCATATACCTTGCCATAAATGGTTTTCGATCCGTTAACGCGGCCCGGCTCTGGCTTTAAAATGCGGTGGCCGATAGGCTGATCGAGCGGGGTGATGGGGCCGGGCTTATAATAGTTATTGATAAAGTTAAAAAACGAGTTGTTATCGCCGCCGTCGGCGCTTCTGTCCCACCAGTTAAACACCACGTTGTTGAAGAAGCCAAAATCACCATACATGCCGATGGACGGGTTACGGCTGATATTATCGGCCCAAAGGTTACGCATAAAAGTGCTGTTCAATCCACCCAGCGTACTGCCAAAGGCGTGGTTGTAGGTGCATAAACCCTCGGCAAACATGGAATTTTGGATGCTGATGTTTACGGTCGGCAGCTTCTCGTCAACCCCCTTGCTATCGTGGTAAATATGGCGGTACATGGATATTACCTCATCCAAACCCCAACTGCCCGATACGTGGTCAATCATTACGTTGCCTATCGGGTTTCCGCCCAGGGCATCATCGCGACGGGTAACATCCGTTTCACCGCGCCTGAAGCGCATAAAGCGGATCACCACATCGTGTGTATCTATCCAAACCGATTCACCCGCTATGCAAATACCATCGCCGGGAGCACTTTGCCCCTCAATAGTAACATAAGGCGCGCGGATGCTGATATGGCTTTTTAATTTGATAATGCCCGATACGTTGAACACGATAATGCGGGCGCCGCCCTGCTCTAACGCGTCGCGTAAGGTACCCGGACCTGAATCCTCCAGACTTTTTACCACGATCACCCTGCCTCCGCGGCCACCGAAAGAGTAGGCGCCACCGCCCTCGGCACCCGGGAATGCCGGTATTTTAGCCTGCGGCAGATTAGAGGGCTTCGCGGCCGAAAGAATAAATGGCTTACCGTTTGCCGCGTCTTTTTGAATAGCGGGCTGGGCTTTTTCCCAGGCCACATCGGCCTGTTGCTTCACCACACGGTTAGCCGAGTCGGTTTTGGCCTGCATGGCCTGCGGTACTTTGGGGTATTGTGCAAACGTCGCGGTGCCTGATAAAGCCGCGCCTGCAAAGATCACAAAAAGAGCTTTTTTCATATATATATGGATATGTCTATATTTTAATAACGCGAAATGCCGGTGGGCAATGGGTTTATAAATTTACCAATTACCAAATATGCGGCACTTTCGGGTGTATTGAGTATAGCATTTTTCCAATAAATTGTAGGAATTTATCCTGCCACGTAACAATTATACTTCTGATAGCGATAGGATAGTGTAATAAACGATTATAACATTGCCGTATCCGCCTACGATGCCGCCTTCACCAGGTTGCTCTTCAGGTATTTGTCGCGGTAATCGTGCGGGGTGGTACCGGTTACCTTTTTAAAATGCCGGTAAAAGTTGGCAATGTTGTTAAAGCCGCAATCGTAACAAATAGCGGTGATGGTATACCGGTTCTCTATCAAGGCCCGGCAGGCCTGGCTAATGCGAATTTGGGTAAGGAAGGAGGTATAACTACGCTTGGTAACCATTTTAAAGTATCGGCAAAACGAGGTATGGTTAAGGTTGCTCGACCGGGCCACATCCCTTAGCGAAATATTTTGCCTGAAGTTGTTAAGCGTGTAGTTACAGATCTGGTCCATGCGGCACAAGGCGTTATTATCTGATATGTTGAACCGCTGATCGGCCAAGGTTATGGCCTGGTAATCATTACAGTTAGCCAATACCTTTAATACCGATAATAGCAGGATGATACGTTCTAAACCGCTGGCAGTGAGCATTTGCTGCATCAGTTTAACCAATATTGGTTTAGCGGCCCCGTTGATCACCATGCCGCGGCGGGCCTTTTCAAACAGGATGGGCACCTGGTAAACCTCGGGCAGGTTGGTTAAATAGGGGCCAAGGCAATCGGGTTTAAATTGCAGGATAATGGTTTCTACGTTAGTGTCCTCGCTTTCATCATCCGTTGCGTTCTCATATCGCCAGCAATGCGGCAGATGCTCGCCAAGCAGAACGATCTCGCCCGGACCGAACGGACAAATATTATCGCCCACAAAGCGCAGGCCCTCACCGCGCACTACGTAATGTAGTTCAATTTCAGGGTGATAATGCCAAAGGCCCTTAAAATCGGGCGATAAACTACGGCGTATACCATACGATTCCTGCGGACTGCTGTCAATTTTTGAGAAAAACGGTTTCATAGTGCTTAGGTATTGGTTATTGGTTTTGAAGGTTGATTATACTTTTTTGGCGACAGGATGCTTACCCCGGTTAAGGTAAACCGGCCGCAGATGCAGCAGTGCCGGTGGCACTGCTGCGATCCACAACCGGGTATTGCTTAGTGTGATAGGGTTTAGGTTAATAACCCTCTTTTTTAGCAAAGCAAATGCCTTAGAAGCAAATAATGGCCCCTTCATCATAGGTTTTGTTAATTGGTATTAAGTTTTAGCGCCCGGTTAGCATTGCACTGCCGGCTATTTTTAATTGGTATTTTTCACGCTAAACCGTGCCGCGTTGTACGGTTTAGATCGATGTATCAGCGGTCGAAAATTGTATGATCCTGATTCTCTCCCGCATTGTTTCTGCAATCGATTACACAAATATGATAGCGTAGCTGCTGCTATCAATTGCTGATATTATCATTTAATTATACAATATTATCGTTATTTAATATAAATAATTGATTATCAATTATTTAACTAACTATTTAATTGTTTTATTATTTATAACTGATTTTCATAAAGCACGGGGTGATTTTGGCTTTTTGTTTTGTTGGGAGAATTTATAGGAGTAGCGTGGATGATAAACGTATGTCCTGATTTAACGTATTGGTATACAGTATTTTATTATTTTGCTTGCCTGGGGGGCTTATGCTTCTTGCAGGTGGTTGTTTTTAACTGATGGATAAAAAATAACGCCTTATTTTTAAGTCATTTTAACCCCCTAAATAGCACAGATTAACACCTTAAAACAGCGCCTGCATACAGGGGAATGAAACAGGTGGTTACTTATAGCAGACTAAGTAAAACCATAATGTCTACCCTCAGAATTACCCCATGGTAAAATCCTACAATAAGGTGCAAACAGAATATAACACCAAAGTTACACTGCCTATACCTTTGATTTCAGATTTGACCGAGGTCGGTCTGTAAACCAATAGTAACCAAAGTATGAGGCATTGTATACCCAATCAACGCCCTTGCTGTATTAATATTTTGCCACTGCATTTAAAAAATGCGGATGGCGATATATCAGCAATGGCCACATCTTCCAAAAAGCATTAAAACCAATAAATAATAATATATGAGAATTAAATTTTTACTAAAACTGTCCGGGGTTCTCCTGTTATGGCTGGCCTGCCTGTCCGCGCATGCGCAGGTGGTGGCTATATCCGGAAAAGTTACCGATGCAAAATCAGGCCAAACCCTGCCCGGCGTTACTGTGGGCATCAAGGGCAAGCAAAATAATGTGGCCAGCAACAACGATGGTGTTTATCACCTGCAGGCCGACCCCAAAACGGATGTACTGGTGTATTCGTTTGTAGGCTATAAGCGCCAGGAGATCAAGATCAACGGCCGCACCAATATCGATATCGTGATGGAGGAAGACCTGTCTAAAATAGATGAGGTGGTGGTGGTAGGTTACGGCACTAAAAGAAAAGCGGAAGTAATTGGCGCCGTAGCTACCATTAAAGGCGAGGAAATTGCCGACATCCCGGCGCCGGATATTGCAGGTGCGTTGCGTAACCGTATTGCTGGTTTGGGCGTTAGTGCCGTATCAGGCCGCCCGGGTGCCTCCATTACGCTTAACGTACGTAATTCGCAATTAGCATCAACAGGCGCCTTTGGTGCAAGCACAGAACCATTGTATGTGATCGATGGCGTTGTTTCCACTACCGATCAGTTTGACGCTATCGACCCTTCGATGGTGGAAGATATAACAGTGCTGAAAGACGCATCGGCAGCTATTTATGGTGCCAGCGGCTCAAAAGGTGTAATTTTAATTACTACCAAGCGGGGTAAAATTGGTAAACCCAAATTTACTTACAACGGTTATGCGGGTATTTCTGATGCGGCAACTGTGCCTAAAATGCTATCTGCTTATGATCAGGCTAAATTATACAACGATAATCTTGATCAGCAAGGCTTTTCTACCAACGATAAATATTTTTCCGCGGCGGATCTTGCCTTCCTGGCCACCAAACCATACAAAAGCTGGTTTGATGAACTGTGGCAACCTGCTGTTATGCAAAGGCACAACCTGCAAATGAGCGGTGGTTCTGAAAAGATCTTGTTTTTTGTTGGGGGGAGTATCCAGAATGAAAATGCCAACTATGCCGGTATGCGCAATACAAAATATGGTTTCCGCAGTGGTATTACAGCTACCTTTAACGAAAGCCTGAAAGCCGATGTTAATTTTAACTTGAATTACGGCAACAAATTCAGTAATAACGATATATCAGATGATACAGACAAAGCGTTCTTTCAGTCGATGATCACGGTGCCGATGTGGATCCCGATCCAGATCAACGGCATGCCGTTAAACTTTGGTGGTTTTAAAAACCCGCTGGCTATTATCAATTCAGGCTATTACGCCAAACAGGCCAATACCGACTATACCATAACCGGTGCTTTGAATTATACGCCTAAGGCCGTTCCAGGTTTAACATTGCGTTTCCAAATGTCGCAAAACGGTAACAACGGGCATAACACTACCTACACCCCGCCTTATAAACAGTATAATTTTTATAACCAGTACAACAACACTGCTCTTTACAGAGATTCGTTGGTTAGCGTAACCGATGGTGTATCGGCTGCAAACGCCAGTTACGAACCTGTTTTAAGTTATGCTTCGCGTTACCAGGCCAATATCACTGCTAATTATCTCCATTCGTTCGGGAACCATACCATTAGCGCGTTAGTTGGCGGCGAACAGTCTGAAAGCAGATCAGAAAACCTGGACGCGCAATGGATAGGCCAAACAATTCCTAATACAGACGAATCATGGGCGTTTAATCCAACGGTAACCATAAGATCAAACAGCAGATCAGAAAGTCTTAAACAGTCGTTCTTTGGCAGATTAAGCTACGATTATAAAAAGAAATACCTGATTGATGCTGTTGGTCGTTTTGATGCTTCCACCAACTTTGCTACCGGGAAGGTTTGGGGATTTTTTCCTAACGTTGGCGCGGCGTGGATCCTTTCTGAAGAAGATTTCTTCAAAAATGCATCAAAGCTTAACTTTATCAGCTTCCTGAAACTAAAAGCAAACTTTGGTTTAACAGGCGATGACCGTGTGCAGGATCGCTTATGGCAGGCTAAATATAAGGTAGATGTTGCCAACACAGCTTATGTTTATAATAATACCAATGCGCCATCTTTTAATCCTGATGTGATCGCTAATCCCGATATTACCTGGGAGAAAAAACGCTCTATAAACCTTGGTTTGGAATCAGCCTTTTTTAACGGCAGGTTAACTTTTGGCTTTGATTACTTCCATGATTACGTTTACGATCAGTTTGATAAGAACGCTTCAAATAACTACCCATATACCGCAGGGTTCGCGGCTGCAGTTGTTAACCATGAAAATCACCACACTTACGGTACCGAATTTACTATTGGATACAATAGTAAACTAAGCAAGGACCTGACATTCAACAGCAGCGTTAACTTTGGCTTCAGCACAAGCTACGTAAGTCAGGTTTACCAAAACCCTTACCAGTATTTCCAAAATACACCATCAGACTGGCAGATAGCCCAGGGTGTGAATACTAAGGTTTATAACAGCAGCAACATTGGTTTAATAGCGAAGGGTATTTTGAAAACGCAGGCCGATGTAGATGCCTTGTTGAAGCAATATCCTAACTATACGATTAATAAACTGATCCCCGAACCGGGCTGGATCTACTACGAAGATACCAATAACGATGGCCACATTGATGATTTTGATGCGGTACCGATGTATAAGAACGGCACAAGCCCTGTTATAAACCTGGGCTGGAACCTTGGCCTTACTTATAAAGGGTTATCTTTACGTACAAACATCGTAAGTAACTTTGGCGGGCACGTATTTTATGATAGCCGTGCCATTACGAAACCAACGCTTACCGTCAACGTGCTTTCGTACTGGTCAGATCACTGGACACCACAAAACCCGGATGGTATGCTGCCAAGGTTTGATGACCCGTATGCCAATAAAAACTCTACCTTTTGGGCGCGCGATGCAACTATGATACGCATTAATAACATGAGTTTAGCTTATGCTTTACCAGCTCAATGGCTTGCTCGTACCGGCTTTACCAACGTAAGGTTAATTGTTACGGGCAACAACTTGTGGACGCTCGTTAATCCGCTGCCGTACAAAGACCCATACACGTCATCGGCTTATGATTATCCAACTATCAGAACTATATCTGCAGGTTTAAGTGTAGGATTATAAAACATTACCATCATGAAAGCAAAAAATAACATATATAAAATAACCGCCAAACGCGTTGGCTTGCTTGCCGCATTGGCAATAATGACCCTTGCAGGCTGTAAAAAGAACTTTGAATTGCCTGCACACGGTTCAGAGGATGCTGCTGTTTTGTGGAACGACGAGGGTTCCATACAGTATCATTTAAATGGCACTTATCAAATAATTATGCCCGACTACCCGTATGAGATTGCGGCTTACCTCCAGGAATTTGCCAGCGATGAGAACATTGGTTCGGCAACAGATAATGCCTTGAAAAATATAATGGGTATTGGAAGTGTAATGACATCGAACGATGTGAAGATCATTGCCAGCAAATACCAGGGTACCAATAAAGGTGATAACAAATATTTTGATATTGCACGTTGTAACGAAGCCATTGGCAAGATCCCTGTTTCAACCTTATCAGCCTTAAGTCAGCGAAAACTGATCGGGCAGTATTACATGTTAAGGGCTATGGCTTATTTTGACCTGGTTAGGTTATACGGTGGCGTTCCATTAATAACAAAGGCGCAAGACCCTGCCAATTTAGAGTTAGTTGGCCGTTCAAGTGCTAAGGTATGTGTTAATCAAATTATTAGCGATCTTGACTCGGCTGCGGTAAAACTGGACGGTGTTACCTGGGCCGATGCAACAGAACGTGGTAAATTAACCAAAGCTGCCGCTTTATGCTATAAAGCAAAAGTATTGCTTTATTGGGCAAGCCCGCAGTTTAACCCGGTTAATGATGGTGTACACACTTACGATGCAACCCGCTGGCAAACAGCCTTGGCCGCAAATAAAACTGCTTATGACTACTGCGTTGCTCAAAATTTCAAATTGATGACCGATTACAGTACCATTTTCCAAACAGAGGGTACCGCTAATACAGAAGCTATTATTGTTAGATCGTACTCAAACACACTGGCAAAAAGGGGCAACAACGTTGAAGCCAAAGTTCGCCCGGCTGGCGCACTTAACGGTGGCTCAGGTTCTGATTACTATGTAGCTTCACAGCGCATGCTTGATGCGTATACAATGGCTGATGGTACGCCCATTGCGCAGGCTGGCACAGCTTATGATGCCTTTATGTATTGGAAGAACCGCGATCCGCGTTTTGCGCAAACCATTGCCTATAACGGCAGCAACTGGAAACTGAACGGTATTGCCACCAGGAAACAATGGACATATACTACAGAAATAGAAGGCAGCAACAAGCCGTTTTACTGCAAGCGTTTCAGCGCTCCGGATCTGGCGGCTTCGTTGGTAGCTGTAACAGGTGATATTGGCGGTAATGGTTTCGACTGGATAGAGCTGCGCCTTGCCGAAGTGATATTAAATTATGCGGAGTGTTTGAACGAAACCGGTGATCTGACCGGTGCTAAAAATATGGTGCGCCAAATAAGGGTACGTGCAAAAATTACCGCCGGTGCAAATGATTATGGTTTAGGCTTCGCTACTAACCAGGCCCAAATGCGCGACCTGATTGCTAACGAACGGATGGTTGAATTTGCTTTTGAAGGTAAACGTGGTTGGGATTTGAGAAGAACACGGAAGTTTCACGAATTAAGCGGCAATTTATTTGTAATGGGCGAGGTAATTAGTCCGGCAAATACAGCCACTAAAAAATCTGAATTGGAAACCGTTGACGCTAACGGTATACGCGGCCGCGATAAACTGGATATGAACAATGCGACAGTTTATAATAATTATTTTGCACGTACAGCTGTGTACGGCAACAACACCCAGGCTATCGCTATCAACGCGGCGCAATGCTATTTCTATGGTATGCCAAGCAGCTTTTTACTATCATCACCGCTGATCGATCAAACCCTCGGGTGGGATAACGGAACTTTTGATCCACTTAAATAAACGAATTTGAAAATGAAAAGATATAAATATATTTTACCGGTACTCGCGGCAATAACTTTGTTTTTGGGTGCCTGCAAAAAAGAGGGTTCCAATATCTTCAACATGTTTGAGGGGGTTACCATCGATGTGCATAACTCCAACCCCGAAGATGTGGTTGACACCAAAACCGTGAACGACGGCGACAACGTATCGTTTAACTATACGATCACGTCAGACCAGGATATGTACGGCATATCGATATTGGAGGTAGGCACAAATACGCCCATCCGCAAAGTTGTGTTAACAGATGCCCAGCGCCGCAGTTTTTCTGAAGTGTATAAGTTTGTGGCTAATAACAGGGTTGGCCCAACCAGCTACCGCATTTATGCTACCGATAAAGTAGGCGTGTATATGGGTGACGGTCATAAAGTGTTCACCATTAACATCAACAACAACTTCGATTTTAATCCCGAGCAACATGTTGATCTGGGCGACAGTTCGGTTGTAGACGCGGGCGCTACTTTAACTACGCCGCCTACCACTACCTACACTGCCCGCACAGCCGCAAAAAGCTTCTACTCATTAAACGATGTAAAGGCTTATAATTATGCCGATGCGAAAGCCAATGCGACCAATATCGACTTTGGTATCTATGCAAAAACAACCACATCAAAAAACACCACTACGGGTGTTGTAACGGTTACGTATAACTATTACGCTTACTCGCCAACTACTGTGGCAACCACCTTTTTGCCCTTTACCGGTTTTGACTTCAGTACCTGGACAAAGCACGATACCAAGTTTGTGCTAACCACCCAAAACTCGGCAACCTTTGTAACGCTTAAAACCGGTACGCAAATTATAACAGCCGCCGTAGCAGCAAAGCCTACAGGTACCAGCTGCGAAATTAAAGCAGGTTCTACGTTTTATGCGCTTACGCCAGATGGCCGTTACGCCGCGATATATGTAGATAAGATAGGGTACGATCATATCTATGGTTATTACGCCAACTTCTTTATCAAGTACGCTTATAAAAAATAGTGGCTTACTGCTACAGTAAACCAAAATTTCGGCCCGCTCCGTATGTTAAATACTAAGGACGGGCCGAAATTTTGTTTGCTCAGAAAAACTGTCAAAGTAACAGTAATAATACTTTGTCGCCTCCGGGTATTACTAAATTTGCATAATTCTTTAAATACTACCGCTATGAAAACGTATTTCTCCCTTGGCGTCTTAGTTGCCGGGCTTTTATGTCCCGCGATATTATTGGCGCAAGTTCCTGTACTAAAAGTAGATCTTAACACCGCCGACCGCCAGCGTGCCGAAGTGAACGAATTAGGCTATGCCGCCTGGCCCGTTAAACCCGGCGATAGCGATATGATGAAGCTAAAGGGTGTCACCATCACCTTTACCAAAAAAGGTGGCAGTGGCCGCCTGGCATCGGGCTATTATAAAACAGCGGTGCAGGCCCCATACTATGCCCGCCTGGCCGGCGACGGTTTGATCCTGGACGGCGGCGCGGGTTCTGCAATAGAAATGCGCATCAGCGGATTACCTGCCGGCGAGCATACGTTACTTACTTATCATAACAGTTTAAAGGGTGGCAATACTCAGCCTGGTGCTATTAATATCTCGGTGAATGGCCAGCAACAGGTGAGCAACTTGCAGCCTACACAACGTGTGCACGAAAATTCAGATAGTCAAACGGCTTTCCTGCATTTAAGCGCACAGGCTGGTAAAGATGTGGTTATACTGTTTGAAAGCGCCGCTACATCGGCCGATCACGGCATTGTGATCAACGGATTTGAGCTAAATACCGGTAATATTAAGGAAATGGCCCGTCTGCCACTTCCAAAAAATGGCGATGAACATGCCGATGCCGATAATGGCACTCTTGGTTTAAAATGGACGGCTGCCCCGCAAGCCGCTGCACACGATGTATATTTAGGTACGGATTCTACCGCCGTAGCTACTGCCACTCACACATCACCCTTATTTAAAGGCAATGTGAAAACCACCGGGTATAACGCCACCGGCATCTACAGCATGCTCACCTACTACTGGCGCGTGGACGAAATTGCTGCCGATGGCAAGGTAAGTAAAGGTAATGTTTGGTACTTCCGCCCGCGGCAATTGGCTTTTGTGGGTGCTGAGGGCTACGGTCGCTTCGCCCGTGGTGGCCGTGGCGGTAAGGTGGTTGAGGTTATCAATTTAAACGATGACGGCCCCGGCAGTTTCCGCGAAGCGGTAACAAAGGATATCGGTCCGCGGACTATTGTGTTTGCGGTATCGGGCATCATCAAACTAAAATCGCGCCTTACCCTGCACGAAAAGTATGTAACCATTGCCGGGCAAACCGCGCCGGGTAAGGGTATCTGTATTGCAGGCGCACCAGTAGGGATAGTAAATGATGACGATATGGTGCGCTTTTTACGCGTACGCATCGGCGCGGGCACTACTTATGATGGCATGGGCCTTACGGGTGCCGATAACAGCATTGTAGACCATTGCTCCATCAGTTGGTCTATTGATGAGGGCTTCAGTTCGCGCGGGGCGCATAATATTACCTTGCAGCGCACCATGATAGCCGAGGCGCTGAACGTAGCCGGGCACGATCATTACGAAGTGGGCAAAGCGCACGGTTTTGCCGGAAGTATAGGCGGCGAAGTAGGCAGCTTTCACCATAACCTGTTGGCACATTGCGCCGGCCGTAACTGGAGCCTGGCCGGTGGTGCCGATGGCGATGGGAACTATCTGGGCAAAATGGATATCCGTAATAACGTAGTTTACAACTGGGACCACCGCGCCACCGATGGCGGCGCCCGCGAGGTTAACTTTGTAGGCAACTATTATAAGCCCGGCGCTTCTACCACATTCTTTTGGGCGCTTAACGCCCAGCACGAGGGTTATGGCGGCGGTATGCAACGTTATTATTTTGCCGGCAACGTAATGCCCGGTCATTTTGATTTAAGCAATGAAGCCGATGGACGCAAGGAAACGGGCAAGGTTTCCTATCAAACCTATTTGGATAAGCCATTCTTCGAGCCTTACGTAACCACCCAAAGCGCCGAAGACGCCTATAAGGATGTGCTATCGGATGTTGGCTGTAATCAACCAACTTTTGATGATCATGATATCCGTATTGTTAACGAAACCTTAAAGGGAACATACACTTACAAGGGCAGCAAAACCGGTAAGGCTGGCTTGCCAGATAACCAGCAGGACGTAGGCGGATGGGAAAACTATCCCGAAACACACCGCGATGCCAGTTTTGATACCGACCACGACGGCCTGCCCGACTGGTGGGAAAAACTGCACAATACCAACCCCAAATCAGCCGAAGGAGATTTCTCCGATGCCAATGCAGATACCGACCACGACGGCTTCACCGCCCTTGATGATTACCTTGGTTGGATGGCCAATACACACTTTGAGGCGCAGGCAGGTAAGCCGCTTAGCATCGACCTGAAAACCCTATCGCGCGGGTACACTAAAAAATGTGTTTACCAAACTGATAAAGTAGTGAATGGCGAAGTTGCTGTTAAAAATGGCGTGGTATCATTCACCCCGGCCAAAGCAGGCTTAGCTTCGTTTAGCTTTACCGTAACTGATGGCGATAAGAGCACCTTTACCCGGCAGATAAATATCCTGGTGCAATAATGTATTTATAACATCACAAAAAAGGTTATCCTTAGCTGGATAACCTTTTTTGTTTGACTCTGAATCTACTTAAATCTTCTAATTCTTAACCGTCGCCTTGTATTCACTCGGCATCATCCCGATGATCTCCTTAAACCGGTGCGAGAAGTATTTGGTATCGGCAATGCCTACCATGTTTGATACTTCCTTTATCGAATAATTTTTGGTGCCCAGCAGCTTGGCGGCGTATTGTATTTTTACAAAACGCATAAACTCAATAGGGCTGTAACCGGTAATGCTCTTCAGCTTTTTTACAAATACCGTGCGGCTCATGGGTAAGGCGGCTATCAGTTCTTCTACGGTATATTCACTCTCGGCGATATGCTTTTCTATCTCACTACGTATCTTTTTAATAAACTGCTCATCGATGCGGGTTAGCTTCGGTGGTTTTTCGGTTGTAGCAGTTCCGGCTGTTGTATTGCCATTGCCATTCCGCAATGGCACCATGCCCTGGTAAAGACGCCTGCGCTGCCCGATAATGGTTTTAATGCGCGATTGCAGCACACGTGTGCTGAAGGGCTTGGTCATAAAGGCTTCAGCGCCAAAATCATAAGCCTTTAGTTCTGTTTCCTGGTCGGCACGGGCGGTTAAAAATATCAGGGGGATGTGGCTGGTAGCCGTGTTATCGCGCAGTTGCTTTAAAAAACTAAGGCCGTCGGTGCCCGGCATCATGATATCGCTTAATATAAAATCGGGAGTCTCTGCTAGTGCTTTATCCATTCCCTCGCTGCCGCTGCCGGCTTCAATAACGTTGTAATCAGTCCGTAAAATGCCGGTAATATACCGGCGCAGGTCTTCGTCATCCTCTATCACCAAAATCGTGTTTTGTTCTTTTACTATGGACTCATCAGCCTCGTCGTTAACTAATGGCGCAATATCGGGGGCAGATACGTGCGGGTCCCGGTTTAGTATTAAAACATTAGGGTCATCTTTAAAATGAGCGGTGCCGGGTTCAAAAACAACGGTAAATGTACTGCCCGTCTTTTCCGAACTTTCTACACTAACATTGGCGTGGTGCCGGTCGGCAATTTGTTTAACTATCGATAGCCCCAGGCCGGTGCCGGGTTGGTTTTTATTGGGGTTGTATGATATAAACCGGCTGAACAGTTTCTGCAGCAATTCCGCGCTCATACCCCGCCCGCTGTCGGCAACGCGCACCACGAATTTGCCCTGCTCCAAATAACTTTCAACCGTTATCGTATCTCCCGCCGAGGTGCTTTTTATCGCGTTTGACACCAGGTTATAAATGATCTTTTCAAATCCATCCTTATCCAGCCAAACCCCCGTGCCCTGCGTGCGGTCATCCATCTTAAGGGTAATGTTATTCACATTGGCCATTGGTAAAAATCCGCTGGCTACATCGCTAAGTACCGCGCCGGCTTCAACCTCGCAAACAATTAGTAGCTGGCTTTCCATTTTACGCAGATCGAGCACCTGGTTTACCAGGCGAAGCATCCGTGCCGCGTTTTTATGAATAAGCTTCAGGTGTTCGGTTACAGCAGGCTCAAACTTGCCCTTTTCAAGCATATGTTCAACCGGCGATACGATCATGGTTAGTGGAGTGCGGATCTCGTGCGAAATTTCGGTGAAGAAATTGGCCTTCATCTCGGCCTGTTCGTGTTCCAGTTGCAGGCGGTCCTTAAGCCTGAAGTACTGATAAACCCATCGCAATCCAAAAAATGTAAGCGAGGCAGCGGCAATGAGGTATAAGATCCAGGCCCACACCGTTTGCCAAAAGGCGGGGACGATCTCTATCATAAGCCGGCGCTCGTTATTGCCCCAGGTGCCATAACTATTGGTCGATCTTACGCGAAACACATAAGTTCCCGGCGATAGGTTGCTGTAGCTGGCGTCGCCTTGTTTGGTGTTTACCCAACCGTTATCAATGCCATCAAGGCGGTAGGCGTAGTTAAGCTGTTGCGTATTCTTAAAATCAAGCGCGGCAAATTCTATACTGATGAAATTTTGCCGGTAGTTAAGTCTGATGTGTTGCAGATAATCTACATTTTTAGGCAGAACGGTCGAGTCGCTCACCGGCACGTCCCTATTAGCTATGCGGAAAGCGGTAAAAGCCACATAAGGCGTAAAAGGCAGCGGCGATAGTTTCGATGGGTCAATAATAACAATACCTGCGCTACAGCCAAATAAAATATGCCCGCCGTTGGTATGGGCGGCGCCCCCCTCGGATATTACCTCGCCACGCAGCAGCCGGGGAACATCCGAATACGATTGAAAGGTACCTGTAATTGGATCGAACCGGGATACGGACGACTCTGCCGATAACCACAACTTGCCCTTATTGTCTTCTTCAATCTGTTGTACCAGGTTAGATGGCAACCCGTTTTGGGTAGTATAAGTGATAAAGCTTGATGGCAAGCCGTTTGAACGGCGACTGGCCACCTTAGTTAACCCGCCGCCAAAGCAGGAGATATAGGTTTCTCCTTTTTTTGTGGTGGCGATATCGTAAATATCATTACCCCCAATGCTGCCGGCGGTTGGTGAGCGCTCAAAGTGTTCCAGCTTTAAATGTGCCAGATCGCTGTAGTTTGGCCTGGTGGCAAACAGACCCATGGGAGTGCCAATATACAGGTTGCCATAATTGTCGCCGGCAATGGAGCGTATGCGGTAAGCGCTGGCGATGGGGTAGTCTTTAAAATCGTTCCGGTAGTTAAAAAAGCGGCCGTCTGCTTTGTCATCCAGTAAATTTAAACCGCCGCCATAAGTGCCCACCCATACGCGCTGATTCTGATCAACAAAAATGCTGTACACCCGGTCATCGCTTAAACTGTAAGGGTCGGCCTTGCTATTTTGATAGTGGCTGATACGGAACGATGCCGAATCGGCATTGGGTACCAATTTGTAAACGCCATTGCCCTTGCAGCCTATCCAAATACGATGTGATGCATCCTCGGTTATGGTATAGGCCCGTCCGTCAACCGGCAGGCCATGGCCGATGCGCCCATCGGTACATAAATAGCCCTGTTGATGGATACCGCTATCGTACACAAATACTTTTCCGCCTTTGGTACCCACCCACAAACGCCCCCGATGGTCCTGCATTATGCTGCGGATATCATTGTTGAGCAGGGCGCTGGTATCCGGATCTACAATTTGGGTTTTCAGGCCCGCGTCGCCAAATAAAACCTTATTGATGCCGTTTGACCGGGTGCTAAGCCAAAGATTACCCTGTCTGTCGGAATAGCCCGAGTGCAGAATAACGGATTGCGCGTGGTTGCTGAAAGCTGGTGCTCGGAATGACTTTAGTTCATCGATCGCAGGATCATAAAGCTGTAGTCCTGCTTCGCCCGGTTGAATCCACAATCGATTGTTTTTATCTTCCCAAATATAAAAGCGGGGGGTAGTAGGGTCCTTAGGCCCGGCCGGCACCTTTGGATTGTAATATTTAAACTGCCTACTGCGGATGCTAAAGCGCGAAATACCGGCCTCGTCGGTTTTTATCCAAATATTGGCGGCGCGGTCGGCGTAGCAATAATTGATATGTACGTTTGCCCCGGGCCGGAAGCCGCTGATGCTATAGCTTTGCAGCTTTTGTGTTTGATGATCGAAAATGAAAAAATGATCGTCGGCAGCGGCGATGAACGTTTGAGCGGCGCTGATGGGTTGTATATATTTTATAGATGCGGCGCCGCAGGTAGGGAGGGTGCTCATGCGTCCGCTGGCCATGGCGTATCGATACATCATACCCGAATCCGACCCTAATAGTATATCGTTGCCTATTTGTATAGCGCTGTAAAAACCATGTGCGGTGCCTGTTTTGCCGGTATAATATTGGTTGATGCTTTTAAGACCGGGCGAAAAAACGTGTATACCGGCATCGGTAAGCAGCCATGAATTGCCCCTGGTATCCTCAAAAACCTTGTTGACGTGGTTATTGCCGATAAGATGATTGCTTTTGTTAAAGAGTACGGGCAGGAACGCGGTATCCCTGAAGCAGATACAACCGAGTTTGGGATTAAGCACCCACCTTTTACCGGATGGGTTGCGGGTGATGCCATGGGTGATGAAATCAAGCTTCCCCAGTTCTTTACTTGAGCGGAGACCCCGGAAACGCTCGGTACGCGGATCAAAGCGATATATTTCGCCCTCGTAGGTGTTTACCCAGATATACCCAAATTTATCAAGCCACATGCCGTCGAAACGGTCGCTGCGCATATTAGGGCTGTCTTCTTTACGTACTTTATAGGTGTAAAAATTAACCCCGTCAAACTTGCAGATGCCATCCCAGGTAGAGAACCACATGAACCCCTGGCGATCCTGCACAATATTCATTACGGTTTTTTGGGGCAGGCCGTCTTCGGTATCGTAATGTACGGCAGATATACCGCTTTGGGCAAATGTGATTTGCCATAGCAGTAGTATAAATGTAGTAAGTCCCCCTTTTTTCATTATTGACTGATCTTACAAATATATCTTTTATACGCAGCAGATGATATTATTTGTTTGATGTAGTAAAAAGGGAGAAATGATGTGTTTATCTCTTGTGCCAGTAACCGGGGTTTAACAGGGTTAACATGCTTTTAGACTGTTTTTTATATAAGTATACGATTGTCAATTAAATTAAAGTTAATATCGAAACATGTTAAGTTAATTCTCGCAAATCTAAGTTTAGCTTTGGTAAACAGACTGGTAAAGCGACGAAAGGGGATTATTGACGGTTGGATTTATTAACCTTATAAAGTAACAGTCTCGTACCTGTCTAACAGATCACATATGAACTTATTATATTCTTCGCGCATAGGTAACTCGAGATCAGTATATAGAGCCCTTTTATCAACCAGCACATGCTCATTGGTTTTAGGGTTAAAACCCTCCTTTTTTACACTTGTCCAGTAAATGCCTATCCCTCTCTTTTGCCAGGTAGGTATATCGTTGAAATTGATGCCATATTGAAATAGTAGTTCATTCTTAGCTGCAATACTCATCCCTTCAATTTTAGAAGTAGCCTGGTTAACGGTGTAGTTATCCTGCCTCAAACGCCAGTAACAGTGTGCATTCAAGGCATTCCGGTGTGCATCCTCGTTACGCCATCTGAAATAATCTTCTACTAAACGTTTGTTTGGAAGCTCGGAAATACGACAGTCGAAAGCCCCTACATCCCCCAATCCGGCCGAAAACTTAGCACTGGCCTCGCCTGCTAAAACAGAAATGTATTTTCGGGTCTTTCGTCCAAAAAGATTTTCGCTGGGATGGAATAGTAGTGATATTTCATCGCTTTGTGTGTAACCATATATCACATTAAACCCGCAACTCATTAAATGCTTTACAGTTTCAATCATCAGGTCCCGAAATTTTTCGTCAAAAGGTGCTTTAAATTGATGCACTTCTTTGGTTAACCGGGTAAAGCCCCGCCCATCAATCCGGGCAGTCATGTACACTTCAGGTAAAACACAACGGTCTTGCGAGGTTTCATAGACCCTCATTTTAACATCCAGATCATCAAATTTCATCAGACCATTCTTTTACAGTGAATATATTATTTTCAACGGTTACGTAATACAGTTCATCAAAACCCTCATCAATAGATGGCAAGCGTAGCTTTTTAAAAGTGCCTTTTATACCAATTTCAGGGATTTTTTCTTTGCCTGTTCGCTGGTTGTTTCGCTCTAATGCATCGGCCAGTTTAGAGCTAAAATAGTATCCCGTTACCTTAAACCTGTTGGTTTTTGCAATAGCTATATATTTTGCCCTTTCTGCCCGGGAGGGGTTAGTATTGTCTATTACGAAAGGGTGATTGGTCATAATGCAGGTTTCAACAAATTTGAACTCTTTATTCCTTGTGTTCAATTGATCTAATGAAATACGCATGTGTGTTTTAAAAAACTTCTCTTTAAAAAAAGTAGTTTTTCCTGTAGCTTGAATGCCACAAAATATTACCGCTTCCATCTTTCTAAGATAATACTTTGTAAGTAAAAAAGAGGAAGGGTCAACGCTGATTCTTCCTCTTTTTATAAGTACTGGGATGTTTTAAAATATTTCCACAGGGAATGCCTGATCAATTTCAATCACTCCTATTAGATTGATGGTGTTTTTGTGACGACCCTTTATTTGTGATTTGCAGCTGCCTCAATAACCACCGCTACCGCGTTTGGTTGCGACATATACAAAGTGTAGCTGCCTTTCAATTCGGTTATCACAGCGCCGGCGCGTTTATACATGGTGCGCTCCAGTTCGGGACTGATGCTTTTATCGTACCGGCGCGTTCCACTGGTTTGGAGAGTTTAACCGGGATGCAAAGGATAATGTTGAATTTGCCAAAAAGAACTGCCAATGCCGGTATTGGCTATGGGTTCCGATCATTTTGCCGGTTCCTTCCTGGCCGCGCATACCAAACTGGTAGCCAACAATGTGCAGGAGTCGGTTATTAAAGATTCAGGGCACTGGGTAGTGCAGGAGAACACCCCGCAGGTACAAAAGGATTTGTTGTCTTTCTTTTTGAAGTAAATGCGTGATAAAGCGAAAGTGCTTACATTAGTAAAAAGGGTCATGATGCAAATCATGACCCTTTTTGTTACAGCGCTGGCCCTATAGATAATTACATCATCTCCCGGCAGGCAGGCAGTTTTGTTAATGCGGAGAGAACTATACCTTGTAATATTGTTCCCAGCCTTTGCGGGGCGGCGGCCCTATTAATAACTCGTTCGCCCGTTTATCATTGGTAATGATCTTTTTATCCCGGTCGAACTCTATTTTGGTACCCAGCCATTGCGCCAGTACGCCCAGGCAAAAAACCTGGCTTAATGGCCCGGCAATAGCGAACGGAGAGCGTGTTTGCTCCTCGCCTTTGCAGGCTAACAAAAAGTTTTTATGGTGATTAGATGGGCTTACCGGTACTACAGGTAGTTTTGAAGCCATTTCTAATCCCTTCTCTTTAGGAATAATAGATAGCGTACTGCCATGTGTACCTCCCTTAAAGGTTAATGTTTTACTGTAAATGATCTTACCCGGATTTAACGATTCCTTTTTGATAGCCCCGGTGCTGGGTGGCGGAATATTTGGATCGAGGGTGGATACGCCATATCCCGGTGGAAGCGGCGGACGATTATTTACCCCATCATACCATGTTACTTCTACCGGTGGCATGTGGCCTCTTTCAGGGAATTTGAACGAAAGTGTGGTGTCCATGGGATAAAAAAGGTCGTTATGGCCCGATAATTTTAACGGTGTCACTTCGTAAGGCAAACCCAGGTTCAGGAACTGATGGGCGGTATCCAGTATATGCGCACCCCAGTCGCCCAGGGCCCCCATACCAAAGTCGAACCAGCAACGCCATTGTCCGTTCACAAAATTTACATTATAGCTATGGCCCTGGGTGGTCATTTGCCATACATCCCAGTCAAGTGTTGAAGGTATCGGTTCTGGCGGCGGGAAGGTGCACATTTTAGGATCCCAGCCATGCCAGCGGCGTGCCGAGTTCATGTGGGCGGTTATGGCGGTAACATCTTTAATGATACCTGCATCAACCCAGGCCTTAAACTGAAAATAATTCGCTTCAGAATGCCCCTGGTTGCCCATTTGGGTAGCTAATTTCGGATATTTTTTAGCGGCCTTCATCATCAATTCCACTTCATTGAAGGTGCGTGCCATCGGTTTTTCTACATACACATGTTTACCCATTGCCAGGGCCATCATCGTAATGGGGAAATGCGCAAAATCCGGCACACCGATACACACCGCCTCAAACTCATTATGCATTTTATCGAATAACTGCCTGAAATCCTGGAAACGTTTAGCTTCAGGGAATTTGGCCATTATTTTTAAGGTATGGGGTGCACCCATATCCACATCGCAAAGCGCAACGATATTAACTAAGCCTGTAGCATACAGGGCTTCTATGTCTTCGGCACCGCGATTGCCGATACCAATGCAGGCAATATTTACCCGTTCGCCCGGCTTTGCCAATTTTACGTTATCTCTTGCAAAAAGTAACTTTGGCGCTATTACCGTAGCAGCCGATAGCAATGCGCCTTGCCTGATAAATGCGCGGCGGGAGGAATTGTTGAATTTCATAAAGCTTTGATAAAAAATTATCTACAATAGTATTTTACGTTAAGCACTTAATATCGCTGCGGCATATTGGCGGCATTTAGCTACTTCCTTAACATCGTCTGACCCGGCAGGGATCTTATATTCCAGTTCAATAGTAGCCGGGAATTTGTAATGTTTATTTTTTAGCAGCAGCAGTACTTCCTTTATTGGCGTATCACCTTGTCCCCACTCCATATTTGGCCCGTTATTAACTTTACGGTCTTTAATATGCATGCTGGTTATACGGTCATGATGTTTTAAGATAAAATCTACCGGGCTGGGATTGTTACCGGCAACATAGTGGCCAATATCCAGATTGATACAGTTATACGCCGATTGTGCCATGGCCGTATCCCATAACGTAGGTGTAGCCTGGGTGTGGGCGTGATAACCTACACGCATTTTGTGTTGAGTTGCTATATCGCCAATGCGTTTGGTTTGTGCATCGGTAGCAGGCATTTCGCAGTTACAATGCGTTGCACCAAGGGCTTTTGCCGCGTTAAACGCGTAGTTAATTTCCTCGTCGGTATTATTAACACCAAAGGCCAGCGGTTTGTAGGCATATATAGTTACACCCGCATCATTATATAGCTTGCGTATCGCTTTAAACTTGTCCATCGACACACTGGCGCGCCATTCGGCCAATGCCTTATTATAGTCGTCTGCCGATTGTCCGGCCGCCCGCTTTGGTGCACCTGCCGAAAATTCTGCGGCATCGCCCCTTAACTCAACGCCGCTTAAATTACAATCCAGGCAGTATTGTAACATATCTTCGGCAGTGATCTTCATGCGGATGAAAGAATAGGTGGTCACACCTATCAGCACGCCTCCAACAACCGAATTTGGCTTATCGGGCCTGTCGACGCTGCGTGCTGCAAATAATTTGTTCGATAGCAATAATGCACCTGCTGCTACTGCGCCGTTACTGATGAACCGGCGGCGGGATAAATGATCCATAGGTATAATTTGGTTTTAAAATGGTGACCTAATTATAATCAGAAAAAACGAGGTTCAGATCAATATGTCGTTATTTGGAATACTGATTTGAATCAACAGCGAATAAAGATGAATTGTGGTCAACGATCTTATCTCATTCCGGGCTGGTATGATGATCTGCATAGTCGTGTGGGGTCAGAGATATTCGGACAGCTTTTGAACACTATGGATAGTGTGGGCAATGGCAATGATGACAGCCGCTGCCCTGCGGGCTGGACATTTAAATAAGAGGATCCCGGATAAGTTATATAGCCATAAAAAAAGGAAACGATCAAATCTGATCATTTCCTTTTCAGCGGAGAGGGAGGGATTCAAACCCCCGGTACCGGTTAAAGTACACCTGATTTCGAATCAGGCACAATCGATCACTCTGACACCTCTCCGTATAAACACTGATCTTCATCAGTACCCGTTTTTGGCGGGCTGCAAATGTATAGATTAAATTCATCACCCGCAAAAACTAATTCAATTTTGTAAAAGGTTGACAAGGATAGAATGTTGCTTACATTTAAACAATGAAAAAGCGGGCCATTTTTGTTTGGATATTGCTGTGCTGCATTGCCTGTAAAAAGGGTGGTTCGGGCCAACAGAATACGGATAATGGCAACACACCGCCTATAACTAATCCCACTACTGCCTTTTTTGCCAAAGGGGCCGATGTAAGCTGGCTAAGCCAAATGGAAGCATCGGGCTATAAGTTTTATAACGCCGGCGGCATGCAGCAGGATTGTATGCAATTATTAAAGGATAAAGGTATGAACGCCATCCGGCTGCGGGTATGGGTTAACCCTGCTGATGGCTGGTGCAATATGGCCGATGTGGTTACCAAAGCTAAAAGAGCAACGGCGTTGGGGATGAAAATTATGATTGACCTGCATTACAGCGATAGCTGGGCCGACCCGGGAAAGCAAACCAAACCAGCGGCCTGGTCAAGCCAAAACTTTGCCACACTGCAAACCACCGTGCACGATTATACCCAAAGCGTAATGAATACCCTAAAGACTAACGGTATTACACCCGATTGGGTGCAGGTGGGGAACGAAACCAACGATGGGATGCTGTGGGATGATGGGCGCGCTTCAATCAATATGGCTAATTTTGCCAAGCTGATCAACGCCGGGTATCAGGGCGTAAAAGATGTGAGCAACACCACGCAGGTTATTGTGCATATATCAAACGGGTACGATAATAGCCTGTTCCGCTGGCTGTTTGATGGCCTGAAGAATAACGGTGCTAAATGGGATATTATCGGCATGTCTCTGTATCCTACAGCAAGTAACTGGCAAAACTATAATACGCAATGCCTGGCCAATATGAACGATATGATAGCGCGCTATGGCAAGCCTGTTATGATTTGCGAAACAGGTTTTGCAGCCAACGATGCCACTACAGCCAAAGCTTTTTTAAGCGACCTGATCGGCAAAATAAAGTCCATTAGTAACAGTAATGGGTTGGGCGTATTTTATTGGGAACCGGAGGCTTACAATTGGATGGGTTACGGACTTGGCGCCTTCGATAATAATGGTAAGCCGACCATTGCACTGGATGCATTTGCAAACTGAAAATAAGATTTTAATATAACATCATATGAATATCAACAAGCGTTTTATTACTCAATGCAGCCTGGCGTTAACTGCCGGTATCTTAATTATCGGTCTGTTGAGTGCCGCCGGGCCATCGCCGGTAAACAATAAGCCGGTACAGTTTGATAAAATTATGGGTGCCGATATTTCCTTTCTGCCATCGCTTGAGGACGCGGGACGGAAGTTTTATGACAACGGCGTTGAAAAGGACGCGTTCCGCTTGCTGAAGGATCATGGCTTTAACTACGTGCGTCTGCGCATCTTCAATAATCCCCGTGCGGATAGTGGTTACTCAAAAAAAGGATATTGCGATCTGCAAAATACGCTGGCTATGGCAAAGCGCATCAAGGCCGCGGGTATGGGTTTCCTGTTAGATTTTCATTACAGTGATACCTGGGCCGACCCGGGCAAGCAGTTTAAACCAGCGGCCTGGAAAAAATCAAACTTTCAGCAATTGCAGGATTCTATTCGCGCGTTCACAAAAACGGTGGTTGCCGCTTTGAAAAAGCAGGGGACCCCGCCCGATATGGTGCAGGTGGGTAATGAAATTAACCACGGGATGCTATGGCCCGATGGGCGAAATAAAAACATGGATACACTGTCCGCATTTATTAAAGCTGGTATTGCCGGGGTAAAGGATGCCGATAAAATTCCGCGCATTATGCTGCATATTGCCTGCGGTGGTCAAAATGCCGAATCGAGGGTGTTTATTGATGGCGTATTGAAGCGCGGTGTGAAGTTCGATATCATCGGTGAATCTTACTATCCCGAATGGCATGGAACGCCCGATAGCTTGCGTAATAATCTTACCGATCTTACCAACCGCTACAAGCAGGATGTTATCGTAGTTGAATATTCGCAAAAGAAGCAGGACGTAAACGATATCGCGTTTAGTTTGCCGGGTAACAAGTTGAAAGGCACATTTATTTGGGAACCTTTAAGCTGGGGCGAAACGATTGTTGATAAAGCCGGTAAATCGAACGATTATTTAAATACCTATTCAGATCTCAGCAAGAAGTATAATATCGCGCAATAAAAAGAGGCCGTCTCATAAGTCAATTATGAGGCGGTTTTTTCGTTGATGCCGATTTAGATGAGTTATTAGGAAAGCGGGACTGTATCAGCCTGCTTTCGATTTTTTTGAGTTGGTTCAGGTGTTTTTATCGGATAAAAAGCCTTTTTTATCAGGCTTTCCACTTTCTGAGGTTATGTGCGATGGATAATAACCCTATTTCGACCTCGGTTTTGGACATTCCCTTCAGCAGGAATCGCCTGAAGCCGTGATTATGCTTCAGGTTGGCGAACACCGGTTCGACATCTGCGGGCCGTCGCTTTCGGTATTTGATGCCCTGTTCGGTATTCAATCTTTCTTTCGCTATCTGCTTGTGTATTCTAAGGCTGTGGTTGATCTCCACCACGCGGTTACCGGCTGCTTGGTGACAAACGCCCCGCATGGGGCAGTTTTCACAATTCTGCGCCTGATAGCGGCTGATCAGTTGCACATAGCCGGATGTGGTGACCCGCTGCCCGGTGCCGATATGCTGCATGTGTTGTCCCATCGGACATACCAGGTAATCTTCCTGTTCATTATAGTGCAAACTGTCATTACCGAATGCTTTGATGCCTTTATTTTGTTCCTGGTCGAACGTGTTGTATTTGATATAAGCTTCAATGCCTTTTTGCTGTAATACGCCATAGTTCTCGTCCGAACCGTAGCCCGCATCGGCCACTACCGCTTTTGGAAGTGCATGATATAAAGTTTCGTATTGTTCGATGTGTGATGGAAGGGTCTGGTAATCGGTTGTGGTTTGGTGCAGGCTATAGTTCAAGATGAACTGCTCCTGGGTGGAGATCTGCAGATTGTATCCGGGTTTAAGCTGCCCGTTCAGCATAGGGTCTTCTTTCATCCGCATGAAGGTGGCACCCGGGTCGGTCTTCGAAAAGCTGTTGCGACCGCCTAACAGCTTTTCCTGCTCGTCATACCGGGCCAGGTTCTCCGGCCAGTGCTTTTTGGCATAGTTCAGCTTCTGCCTTACTTTCTTATCGACATCTTCCTTATCGTCCAGGGCGGCGTTGATCTTTGAGATCGTTTCTTTTACTTTTTCCGGGTTGATCTCGCTGTATTCCAGCGGTGCGGTGTCTTTAAGTTCTTCGGCAGCGATGGTTTGCGCATAACTCCACAGTTCATCCAATTGGGCTTTCATCTTCTCCTTGCTGTTCTTAATGCTTTTGCCCCATACAAAAGTGTACTTGTTCGCTACCGATTCGATCTTGGTACCATCGGTAAAAACAGCTTCTTTCAGCGAGACGATACCTTCCTGCTGTAATAACAATACGATCTGTGAGAAGATCTCCTTTAAAACACCCGACAGCTTCTCGCTCCGGAAACGGTTGATGGTATTGTGATCAGGCTTTTTCATGCCTAAAAGCCACATGAAATGTACATTCTGCGCGGCCTGGTCTTCCAACTTCCGTGAAGAATACGTGTTGGTCAGATAACCGTAGATCAGCAGCTTGAGCATCAGCCGCGGATGAAAGCTGGATGCCCCGCCGCCTTTATACTTGCGGTTAATCGGTTTAACATCTACCTGATCGACCACCTTCGATACAATACGTACCGGATGACCCTGCGGTACCAGTTCCTCCAGTTTATACGGTAAAAAGGTTAACTGGTCAGGATCATATTCCTTAAAGACTACTTTTCCTCCCATGCCTTTAAGTTACTGAAAATTACGCTCAAAAACAAAGAGGCTGCCTCGCTTTTGAGACAGCCTCAACCAATCTATTAAACAAATATGTGGGTTGCTAAAACCCATTGCAGAAGAGACTATTTTATTAATACCCGTTTGTTCCAAATTCCTTGGCATTGGTTATCGCATCAAGGAACGATTGCGGGATAGGCCTAACAATATGCTTGGTAGGGTTAAAGTTTGTAGCCGCTACAGGATTGGTAGCCTGTAAATAAGCCGTGGTTAAGTTACCGGTACGTTTCAGATCGATCCAGCGGGTGTGTTCGCCGCAAAGCTCGCGGCCCCTTTCAGCCAATATAAAATTAACGGTCATATCCGATGGCAGAACGGTCATTTCGGCCTGGCGGCTGGTTATAGCTGCCCTTGCGCGGATCACGTTAACATATTGCGCGGCTTTGGCCTGGTCGTTATTATACAGTAATGCTGCTTCGGCGGCTATCAGGTAGGTTTCGCCTAAGCGCAGGATGCCGAAATCGCCCAGCCAGTCCTGGTTGCTTTGCGAATACAACTTGCCCGAGAATTTCTTCAATGCGGGGAAGATATCCTTGTAGTTAACCTCGCCGGCAGCCGCAACTTTATAGTTGATACCCGTCGCATCGAAAACATCGCTTGGGTCGGCAACTAAGCAAGGCATGCTCTTTTTAGTAGCCGATGGGATGTTCCAGTTTGGCGTAAATACCGACAGGCCCTGATCGGCGTTCATATTTATTTCCTCTTCAAAGGTAGCGCCGGCCGCGTTATAATAGTTTGGCCCGCTATAGAACGCGGCTGTGGTTGATATTACTTTACCTACAATAGAAGCATCTTTCTGATAGGTTGTGGCAATGGCCGCGGTGATGGTTTTATTGGAAGCCGAATAAAACTTGTAGAAGAACGAATTTGCAAAACGGGTATCAGGCGTATTCTCGCGCGGATCGAACAGTTTGGTAAGCAGGTAACCGCTTGGTTTGTACTGGCGGGCATTGGCGCGGCCGTATAAAAGGCTGGTACCGTTTTGCCCCCAATCTACACCTTTACCGGCCAAATCTGGTAAATAATACTGGTGCGTACGGCCACGGTTAAAGAAATCAGGGTTCAAACCAGTTACGTCAATTGCCTGCACCCATAAAAATTCGGTGTTGTTTTTATTGTTGGCATTGTCAAAAAGTTTGGCAAAGCCCGATTTGGTCGCATCGCTTTGGTAAAGGGCGCAATTGTATTTTGTCGGGTTGTTTATCAATTCTTCGGCGGCATCAAGGGCCAGTTTGGCGTATTTTGCCTTATCGCCTATGCGGGTGCGTTGCAGGTACACTTTTGCCAGCATAGCGTAAGCTGCCTTACGTTGTATACGGCCGCGTAAGGTTTGGGTGATAGGCAAATTTGTACATGCAAACTGCAGGTCGGATATGATCTGGTCGTAAAACTGCGTTTCTGTACTGCGTACAGGTACAAGGTCTACACCACCCACCGCGGTAGATTCGGTGCGTAAAACAACGCCGCCAAACTGCTCAACCAAATTAAAATTGGCCCAGGCGCGCATAAAATATGCTTCAGCCACCTTAGCGTTAACTTCGGCCTGGCTGGCATAGCCTTTTACGGTAGGCGCATACATAATGGCCGTATTACAAAGGTTAATGCACGAATACCAACCACCCCAGCAGGTTTTAAGGGTGCCGTAAGCAGGGGTAAGGGTAGCATCGTAAGTACATAATCCCGCATCGCCCGAACCGGTGTTCTGCCAAAGGTCGGTACCCATTTCCGAGGGGCCAATCCAATCCACCTTGCCATAAAAGAAATACATATCGTTATAGCATGAGTTGATCAGCCCTTCGTAGCCTGTTTTATTGTTGAAGGCCAGGTCTAAGGTTACAGTGCCGGGGTTATATTCTTCCAAAGTCTTCTTGCACGATAGCAAGTTAAAACCGCAGATGGTTACTAAAACTATCAGGGCTTTTTTATAATGTCTTTTCATCTTTATCTTAATTGATTGATTAGAAAGTTAAGTTCATACCAAATACCAGTTGCTTATACAGCGGGAACGAATCTGATCCGCCATTCTCAGGATCTACACTTTTCAGCATATTGCTCCTGGTAAATATGAATGGGTTGTAGGCCGTGCCATAAAAGCGTATCCGCGATATACCCACTTTTGATACCAGTTTAGATGGAATGGTATAACCCAAAGTCAGGTTTTTGATCTTCCAGTAAGAGCCATCAACCAACGATAATGCGCTTGAAAAGTTGGTGTTGATGGTGCTGCCAACATAAGGCTGCGGGAAATCGTTACTTGGGTTGTTTGGGGTCCAGTAATTGTATGATTCGGGTTGAGCGGTAGCATTATAATAACCCAGCAATTGCGCGTTAACTACCTGGCCATAGCGTGCGGTGATATAAATATTAATATCAAAGCCTTTATAATTGAAGGTGTTTTGCCAGCCAGCCTGCCAGTTAGGATTATAATGACCAACTACCATTTTATCATTTGTTGTGCTGTAGGTGTGTACGCCATTGTCCGACACGCCCGAGGCATTTACAATTGGTACGGTTTGTAACTTGATATCCCCCGGTTTAGCGCCATAAGTAGCCGCTTCAGTAGCTTCTGATGTTTGCCAGATACCAATCTTTTTATAACCATATGCGGTGTAAATAGGACTGCCCACAAATAAGTTTAACGAGATGAGCTGAGATGGGGTGATGGAGTTACCCAAATCAAGGCTGGTTAGTTTTTCCTCGGCGCGGGTATAGGTCAGGGTCGATGTCCACCTGAAGCCTTTGGCAACTATCGGCTGGCCCGATGCCGTTAACTCGAAACCACGGTTAGTAGATGTACCGATGTTTGATGTTTTTACGTAAGCCGTCTTGGCATCAAAACCACCCGAAGCGCTTGGCAACGGACGATCGTACAATAAGCCGCGGGTATCGGTATAATAAGCCTCGGCAGTAAATTCCAGGCGGTTATTAAAGAACGACATATCTAAACCTAAGTTAGTAGCATATGATTTTTCCCAGGTCAGGTCCTCGTTTGCTACGTTTTTGGTTAGTACATAGATAGGTAAGGCGGCGGTACCACCCAAGGTTATCGGGGTTGATGCAGAGTTTGATGCAACCTGGGTTAAACTGCTGTAAGGTTTAATATTCGAGTTACCTACTATACCGTAGCTGCCACGCAGTTTCAGGTTGCTCAGCCAGTTTTTGGTGCTCTTCATAAAATCCTCGTCGCTAACGCGCCAGCCTACAGCAACCGATGGGAATTGCGCCCATTTTTTAACCAGTTGCGATACTCCGTCAAAACGATCGGTAACAGTTAAAAGGTATTTGCCTTTGTAGCTGTAATTAAACCTGCCGGCATACGAGATCTTGTTCTGTTCGGTATAACCGGTTGATTTATTGGTGATAAGCGAAGATGCGCCAAGATTGTAATAAATAAACGCGTCATAATCTAAACCCTGCCCGGAAATACTTGAGCTCTCGGTTTTTGAATTATTAAGCGATGTGATACCGGTAAACGCTAAAGAATGGTCTTTAAACAGGGTTAAATTATAGTTTATGATATTCTCCCAGATATAACCGTAGTTTAGGTTAGTGCCGTAGCTGGCCTCCTTAATATTTTGTGCCTGCGAAGCATTGAAGTACGATTTTTCGTTATCAAAAGTACCTTTACGGGTATAGCCGAATATATAACTCATATTAGAACGCACGCTCAGGTTTTTTATCGGGTGGAACTCGATATAAGGGTTGATAGCGCCATATATGTTTTTTGTATCGTTGCGGTATACCCCCGGTTCGTAATTGGCTATCGGGCTCACGGTTACACCATCTCCAATGGGGAACAGGTTAACGCTGCCATCGGCATTATAAGGTGTACCGATAGGGTAAAGGCCATAAGCTTTATTTACCACACTGCTGCTGGTTGAACCATCACGCATGTTAATGGTATTTTGGATACCGGCCTTAAACAGTTTGCTGAAGGTTACATCTGCGCCGGTCCTCATATTATAGCTCTTCACCTCATCCCCCTTATAGATACCCTTTTCGCCAATATAACCCAGCGAGAAGTACCCCTGAATGTTTTCAGACCCGCCGCGGATAGCAAGGTGATGGTTTTGCTGCGCGCCGCGCTTTAAGGTTTCGTTAACCCAGTCTACATATTGGTTGTTTTGGATAGGCCCTCTTGCATAAGCAGGAATGTTCAGATCGCTTACAATATCGGTTGATTGTTTACCGTTGCTGGCAAAGTATTTATCCTGCAGGTATTGCAGCCAGGCAGCGCCCTGTAAGGGTTTGGGGTAGGATGCGAAGCCGTTGATGCCGTAATAGCTGTCCACATCAATAGTGGCTTTACCAGCCTTGGCCTTTTTAGTTGTGATAATGATAACACCGTTGGCACCCGCCGAACCGTAAATAGCGGTAGACGAGGCGTCCTTCAAAACGTCGATGGTTTCGATGTCATCCGGGTTGATCGAAGTTGGGCTGCCTTGTATACCGTCAACAATGTACAGCGGTTCCGAACCCTGGTTGGGTTTGGTGATATCCGCGCCGTAAACCGTACGGTTACCACGTATTAACATGGTTGGGGCCGAACCAGCCGCGCCGCTATTTCTTTGCACATCCAAACCTGCAACGCGCCCTTGTAAGGCTTCCAGCGGGTTGCTAACGGGGTTTGATGCAATATCCGATCCCTTTACAGATGATACAGCGCCGGTCAGGTCGCGTTTCTTGGCGGTACCGTAACCAATTACCACTACCTCGTCAAGGTCGGATATGGCGCTTTCTAAGGTAACGCGGATATTGGTGCGGTTTTTTACGGCCACCTCCTGGTTCTTGTAGCCTACAAAGCTTACAATCAGTGTTTCATCGCCCGATGCAAGCGCGATAGAAAAGGCGCCGTTAATATCGGTAATGGTAGTTTTACCGGTGCTTTTAACTTTGATGGTTGCGCCGGGAACTGTAGCGCCTTTTTCATCGACCACGGTACCGGTAACCGTAATGGGGGCTTTTTGCGTAGCAGATGCCTCGCGATTAGTTGGCCCGTTTTTAGCAAATACCTGTGTTGCTAACAACAGGAAGACAAGGAGCGAGCCTCCCCTGATGAATGATCTTAAAAAGATCCTTGTTGGTAAAAATAGGTTCATGGGTTTAGTTAATTGGATTTTTAATTGTTTTTAGAGGTCATTTATGTTTATCGTGTTTGAGTTATTAGTGGCGCGGGTGGTGGCGCTGCCCGAATGGCCGGGAAGGCATCGTACCCTGTTGGCTTGCCCTGCATATACTTGTTCTTGTAAACCAGCGGGGTTAGTTCGGTTACTTTTTTAAAGTGCCGGTAAAAGTTAGATATGTTATAAAAGCCCGATTCGAAGCAGATCGTATCGGTAGATAGCTTGTCGTCTATCAGCAGGCGGCAGGCATGGCTGATGCGGATCTGCGTTAAAAAATCCGAATACTTTTGATTGGTCATTAACTTAAAATACCGGCAAAACGAGGTTACGCTCAGGTTACCCACTTCGGCAATCTCTTCCAGGCTTATCTCGCGCCTGAAGTTGGTAAGCGTATAGTTGCAGATATTATTGAACCGGTTGGTATCGATCTCGTTTGATGTATAAAACTTCCGTTTGGTAAGGGTAATTTCGCTGCACTCGGCCGATTCGGACAATTCCTTTAAGATGCTCACCATGGTCACCAGGCGGTCCATACCTGATAAATCAACCAGTTGCTGCATCATTTCGGCCACCCGCGCCCTGGTGTTGCCGGTAAAGCTTAAGCCGGCTTTGGCTTTTTCAAACAGTTTGGGAAGCAGATAAGCTTCGGGCAGGTTAAGCAGGTAGCGGCCCAGGCAATCGGGCAGGAACTGTAGCACCACTACCTCCACATTCATTTTAGAATAAGCTGAAAAGTATTCCTCATTGCAACGCCAGCAGTGCGGCAGGTTTTCGCCCAGCAGCACCAGATCGCCGGCCGAGAAGTTGCTGATCTTATCGCCCACCAGCCGTATACCCTCGCCCTTAATTACATAATGCAACTCCAGTTCGGGGTGGTAATGCCATACCCCCTTAAAGTAGGGCAAAACATCCCGCCTGATGCTGAACGAGTTTTGCGGCTGCGCCTGGAGTTTTAAAAAATGGGGCCTCATTTGTTATTCTTTGTTTCTTATAGGAAAATCAAAAGCGAGCCGTCAGCTGGTGTTGTGTATCACCCATAAGGCATGATACCATCACTCATCAATCTGCGCGGGCGGGCCTTAGATCCCGCCACCCTGGCTACTTTGTATTATCGTTTATAATTGGGGGCCTATCTGCTGATGGCCTGTGAAGACAAATATCAATTACGCAACAGGGGGCATGTTCGCATCTTTTATCTATTGATTGTACGATATTATCATTGAAAAATATAAGTATTTGATAATCAAATATTTAATATAAAAAACATTGTTTGGAGCCCGTTTGTATGATGGTTTTATCCGACATGTATAGAAAACAGGAAAAGCATCACAAAAAGTCTACCCTTACTAATACCTTGATAGCTGCCGATATAACTTGTTGTGTACTGGTTATTGATTGTATGTTATTGATTATTAGTAAATTATATTATATCGCTACAGCGTGGTAACCTGTTGTCAGCATTAAGATTCAAATACTATTATGACACCCCTTTACCGTTGGAATTTAGGGTGTCATTTCGTCGCCACAAACGTTTTGACCAACCAAATCAAACAAAATGTCCCCCTTAGGCGTGGCTGCATAAATCGGATGAGTACAGAACTTAAAAGCCCGAAACACTTACCTTTGGTAAACAGCATGAAACCTCATCGATTCGTTTTTATTGTTTTATTGATATTTATGGCAGGCCACGCCACGGCCCAGCTTAAGTATGATGTGCAGCATTACGGCATTGAAGACGGCCTGCCGCAAAAAACCGTAATGGACATGCTGCAGGATCAAAAGGGCTTCATGTGGTTCTCTACCTGGGATGGCATCAGCAAGTTCGACGGGTCGGCGTTTCACTCGTATATTATCAACAAGGAAGACACCCGGCTGATGCGCGGTAACCGCTTCGATAAGATCTACCTGGATAAGCACGGCTACATCTGGACGCGGACGCACGATAACGACATCTACCGTTTTGACCCCCGTCTTGAAGCATTCTCTAACATCCGGTCGTTTCCGCCATTTAAAAAAAGTCCTTTTCATGTGTCGGATGTTATTCCTATGGCCTCAGGCAAGGTGTGGCTGGTGAGCAATAACGAAGGCTGTATCTGTTTTAAGGATACGGCCTTTAAGCCCATGTTGTTTAACATAGGTAACGATAAGCAGATAGACGACCAGGTGCGGGGGATACTGGAGGATAAGGAAAAGCGATCGTGGATATTGACGGATAATGGTTTGTTCCAGTTCTCGCCCGATCTTCGTTCGCGGCGCTCATATTTCACCAATGGGGTCAGTTTTTTTACTGCGGTTGAATTAGGTAACGAAATATGGTTTGGTTCAAAAAACGGCAGCATCTATATATTTAATAAGGACACTAATAAATTTCGTTTGTTCGCTACCGGCTCTCGTTCAGCTATTGCTTTTCTGAAAAAAATAGACGATCAACGCTTATTGATATGTTCTTCCGATAACGATTTTTTGACTTATGATAGCCAGAACAATGCGCTGAAAAGATATGCCGTATCATCATCGTTAGCAGATACTACGGCCGCGCGGATCCGATCATGTTATATTGATACCCGTAAAAATGTTTGGATAGAGACCGGCACCGGCGGCGTTACCCGGTTTAATGCCGAAGCCGGAACGCTTAAATATTACCCCATTAAGCCAGAAAACGCCAACGATAACCTGGTTACGCTTAAGTTTTTAATATGGGAGGATGTGAACCATGATGTTTGGATCCACTCATCGGGAGGGGGATTTGTTTGGTACGATCCATCTGCCGACAGTCTTGTGCCCGTTGTTGGTATGCGGCCGGCTGACGCCAACTCGTTTTCATCTATGTTATACGCCGGCTTTTCGGATAAGCAGGGCAACCTGTGGCTCAGCACCCGTTCGCAGGGTATCGAGAAATTGATCCTGAACGATCCCGCGTTTAAATTCTCGCTGGTGAACGCCAAAGGTAATAACAATGTGCGCAGCATATTGGAGGATAGTCATCACCGCGTATGGATAGCTACCAAGGATGGTAGGATCAATATTTATACGGCTAACCAGGAAAAGTTGGGCATTATCACTGCTGATGGTGGCATTGGCACGGGCAAGCCTTTAGGCGGCATGGCCTACAGTATGATAGAAGATGCCGAGGGCAATATCTGGGTAGGCACCAAGGGCGCGGGTGTATATAAATTAGTGCCCGATGGTACGGACAGAAAATACAAGGTATCGCACTATGTAACCAACAAAGCCGACCCGTACAGCCTTACCGATAACCGCGTTTACCGCATTTATGCCGATAGCCGTAACCGGGTTTGGATAGGTACCTACGCAGGCGGATTGAACCTGGCTGATAATCATATCGACGGACGTTTCTACAATTTCAAAAATCAGTTTAAAAATTATCCCATTAATACCGCTTATCATATCCGCAGCATTGCCGAAGACCATTCGGGCAAGCTGTACATAGGCGCCACGCTGGGTTTGTTTGTGATAGCACCCGATGCTACACAGAATAAATTGGATGAGATCAGGCATTATCAGCGAAGCCAAAAAAATAATGGCCTTGGCGGAAATGATGTTTACGATATCTGCACCACCAGTAAGGGCGATATCTACATCGCCACATTTGGTGGTGGTTTTGATAAGGTGGTGGCTAAAGATAAAGAAGGTTATCCATCGCGCTTTGTAAATTACTCTACCAGGAATGGCCTGCTATCAGATCTGACCAATCAAATAAAGGAAGATACCGAACATAAGCTATGGATAGTTTGCGAATCAAACCTGATGCGGTTTGACCCCAACAAACACACGTTTGAAAATTATTACGACATCAGTCGATTGATCAGGGGCGATAATTTCGCAGAAGGTGGGGATATCAATACCAGCACTGGAAATATCATGTTGGGCACTACCGGCGGCTTTATTACAATTAATACATCGAAGTTAAAGCCTGATTCATTTAAACCTTACATGGCCATCACGGGCTTCCAGTTGGCTAACCGTAATGTGCCTGTCGGCAATTCGTCGCCGCTGATGCAGCATATTGATGACCTGGCATCGCTGAAGCTGGATCATAAGCAAAACTTCATCACCATTTCCTTTGCTGCCCTGGATATGGCCTATACCAAACAGATCAGGTACCAATATAAGCTTGACGGGGTGGATAGCGATTGGGTAGATACCCGCGAGCGGAGTACTAATTATATTAACCTGTCGCCGGGGAAATACGTGTTCCATGTGCGATCAACCAACAGCAAGGGCCTGTGGCTTAATAACGAACATCAACTGCTTATAACCATTGTGCCGGCATTTTGGCAAACAGGCTGGGCCTGGGCGTTTTACATTATCGCGGTACTGTGCCTGGTGTTTTTTATCGCGCGCTCGGTTATTATCTTCTTCAGATTGAAAGACCGACTGGTACTGGAGCACGAGCAAACCGAAATGCGGTCGACTTTTTTTACTGACATCTCGCATGAGATCCGCACGCCACTGACCATGATCGTATCGCCGGTTGAAAACATCCTCGAATCAGAAAAGACCAATCCCAACGTTACCCAGCAATTACAATTGGTATTAAAAAACTCCAGGCGGATGCTGCGACTGGTGAACCAGATACTGGACTTCCGCAAGATACAGCATCAACTGCTTACCGTTCTGGAAACGCCGGTAGGGGCGTTCGTTACCAGTATTGCCAATGATTTTGCAAAAAACGCCCAAACGGAAAATATAACGCTCAGCATCAACGATGAAACGGCTGGCGAAACCATTTATATCGACCGCGACAGCATTGATAAGATGATGTATAACCTGTTATCCAACGCTTTTAAACATACAGCCAAAGGCGGCACGATAACGGTAAACATCACCCCTCAAAACGGGAAGATAGCTGTGCAGGTGGCCGATAACGGCAGCGGCATGCCCGAGGAAATTATGCAAAAGCTGTTTAAGCGCTTTGTTTCTCATCACCCTGATAAAAGCAAGCCAAGTACCGGGATAGGCCTTTCCATTGTGAAAGAGATCGTAGAACGGCATGGCGCATCCATCCAGGTTGATAGTACAGAGAATAAGGGAAGCACCTTTACCGTGCTGTTTTTAAAAGGGACGGAGCACCTGAAAAATGCAGATAATGTAAACTTTGGCACCGCTCCGATTGAAGCAGCCCCGGTTGCAGATAATAATACCGGTCCGGCCGAAGTACAGGACGGGCGAATCTCAATACTTTTAGTGGAAGATGATGACGACCTGCGGAAGTATATTAGCGGCCTGCTGATAAACGAGTACCGGGTTTTTGAGACCATGGACGGGCAGGAAGCGATGGAATTGGCGCAAAAGGAAATCCCTGATTTCATTATTAGCGATATTATGATGCCCAGGATGAACGGGATCGATTTCCTGAAAAAACTGAGGCAGCAACAGTCCACCAGCCATATCCCGCTTATTTTTCTAACCGCCAAGGTGGATAGGGATACAGAAATATCAGCTTACGATCTCGGCGCCGATGCCTATATCACCAAACCATTCAGTACCAAGATGCTGCAATCACGCATTAAGACCATTTTAGATCAGCGTAAAAAGCTTTACCTGCATTTAACCAATAAAAAAGGACTGAACGGCTTATCCGTTGGCCTGCATACACCAGTTCATAACGATCTGAACGACCAGTTTATTAATACCGTAAAGGCCGAAATTGAAAAGAATATCAGCAATGTGGCCTTTACCATCGATAGCCTGATCTCTATTATGCCCATGAGCCGCTCGGTTTTTGTGAAGAAACTAAAAAGCCTGACCGGCTTAAGCCCCATTGAGTATATGCGGGTGATCAAATTTCAGCACGCCGCTAAGCTGATCGAGACCGAGCAATACTCCATCAAAGAGGTATCCTACATGGTTGGCATTAGCGATACCAAATACTTTTCGCAGCGCTTTAAGGAAGTTATGGGCATGCTGCCCAGCGAGTATAAGAAAAATAGCAAAACTTAAAAGAATTTACTATCGTGGGCTTGTATGACAATATATCAGATAAATAAGGCAATCGATTGCATTGTTTTTGCAAATGTATCATTAGCTTTGGGATATCAACCGGCAGCAACCGGTAAACCTTTATTATAAGTATAATGTCGATTAGAAAAGCAATAAGCTTTACATGCGTACTGGCCCTTACAGTTGGCGCGGTGAACGCGCAACAAAATTTAAAACTGTGGTACAACAAGCCCGCGGCCAACTGGAACGAAGCCCTGCCCATCGGCAACGGGCGCATAGCCGGTATGGTATACGGCACTACCGCCGCCGAGCAAATTCAATTGAACGAGGAAACCGTTTGGGCTGGTGGTCCCCATAATAATGTGAACGCTGATGATAAAGCCATTGTGCCCGAGCTGCGTAAGCTGATCAACGAAAAGAAATATATCGAAGCCCAGGCACTGGCGAACGAAAAGATGTTCTCTAAACAAAACGGCATGCCTTACCAAACAGTCGGCAGCTTGTTTATCAGCTTCCCGGGGCATGATAATGTAGCGGATTACTATCGCGACCTGGATATCTCTAAAGCGGTTTCCACCGTAAGCTATACCGTTAACGGCGTGCATTTTAAGCGGGAAACCTTTGCCTCGTTTACCGATCAGGCCATTATTACCCGCATAACTGCTGATAAACCCAATGCCGTCACCTGTACGCTAAGCATGCAAACGCCGATGGCTAAGCATGCCGTAAGTACCGCAAATAATATACTGACATTGAACGGCACTACCGATTCGCGCTCAGGGATAGACGGGCAGGTGAAATTCCAGGCGCAAACTAAAGCGCTTAATATGGGCGGAAGCATATCGGCCAATGATACGTCACTGACCATTACCAAAGCCAACGCGGTAATCATTTATACCGCCATGGGCACCAACTTTAAAAACTATCACGATTTAAGTGGCGATGCCACCGCTAAAACATCGGCCTATTTAAATGCCGCAATAAGAAAGCCTTACGCACAGGCTTTGAAAGATCATATTGCGTTTTACCAACGTTACTTTAACCGGGTAAATTTCAAATTGGGTACATCAGCAAATTCATCATTAAAAACCATGGACCAGCGCGTTAAGGATTTTGATAATGGCGATGACCTGGCATTGGTGCCGTTATACTACCAGTTTGGTCGATACTTGCTGATATCAAGTTCTCAACCCGGCGGGCAGGCGGCAAATTTACAGGGTAAATGGAACGATAAGGTGTCGCCGCCATGGGGAGGTAAATATACCATCAACATTAACACCGAAATGAATTACTGGCCGGCCGAAGAAACTAACTTAACCGAACTGACCGGCCCGCTGATCAGCCTGGTGAAGGATCTTTCGGTAACCGGGCGCGATGGTGCAAGCAAAATATATGGCGCGCGCGGCTGGATGGCGCATCACAATACCGATATCTGGCGCATCAGCGGGCAGGTGGATAAGGCTTATTACGGCATATTTCCAACAGGCGGCGCCTGGCTCACCCAGCACTTGTGGGAGCATTATCTGTACACTGGCGATAAGAAATTTTTGAGCGAAATATACCCGGTGTTGAAAGGTGCTGCCACCTATTTTGTAGATGCACTGCAGGAAGAGCCGGATCACCACTGGTTGGTAGTATCGCCATCCATGTCGCCCGAGCACGATTTTATACGGGATAAGGTGGTTGGTTCGGTTTCGTTAACGCAGGGCACAACTATGGATAATCAGATCGTGTTCGATCTGTTCTCTAACACTATCGCGGCAGCAAAGGCGCTTAACACCGATAAAGCTTTTACCGATACACTGATAAACAAGCGGGATCGCCTGCCGCCCATGCATATTGGCAAATGGGGCCAACTGCAGGAGTGGATGGAGGATTGGGACAAGGAGGGCGATAAGCATCGTCACATATCGCAACTGTTCGGCCTGTTCCCCGGCAAGCAGGTATCGCCCTACGCGCATCCCGAATTACAGGAGGCCGCCAAAAATATGCTGATCAGCAGGGGAGATGTATCAACAGGTTGGTCGATGGGCTGGAAGGTGAACTTTTGGGCGCGCCTGCTGGACGGCGACCATGCCTGGAAACTGATAAAAGACCAGCTAAAACCGGCCCCGGCTGTAAACGATAAAACAGCACAGGGTGGTGGTACCTATCCTAACCTGTTTGATGCGCACCCGCCCTTCCAGATAGACGGTAATTTTGGTTGTACTGCCGGTATTACCGAAATGCTGCTGCAAAGCTACGATGGCGATATCGCGCTGCTGCCAGCCCTGCCCACCGATTGGACAACAGGATCTATCAAAGGCCTGGTTGCCCGTGGCGGCTTTATGATAGATATGTATTGGGCCAAAGGTAAAATAACTAAACTGGTAATCACATCAAAACTTGGCGGCAATTGCCGTTTGCGTTTGCCAAATAGCCTGAAAGGCAATGGTGTAATATTGAAACCTGCTACAGGTAATAACAGTAACCCGCTATTCCTTGTCAATCAAATTAAACAGCCTGTTATAGCTGATGCTTCCCGGTTGAAAGGCATGCAATACAAGCCTGCAAAAGTTTACGATTTTAATACAACAGCGGGCAAAACCTATATATTAACCAGCAATTGATCTCTATAAAAATAATAACCAGGAATGAAATATACTTTACTTCTCTGCGCGATAACATTAACCGGCGTTGCCATTGCGCAACAAAAAACGCCAATAAGGCAACAACCTGAAAAAAACATTTCCAAAGTTTGGGTGGCCGATCAGGGTAACGGCACTTATAAAAACCCCATACTTAATGCCGATTATTCCGACCCGGATGCCATCCGCGTAGGCGACGATTTTTATTTGATCTCATCCAGTTTTGAAGATATGCCGGGTCTGCCCGTTTTGCATTCAAAGGACCTGGTAAACTGGAATATTATTGGCCATGCTTTGCTGCGCCAGCCACCTTTCGAACATTTCGACACCCCACGTCATGGCGAGGGGGTGTGGGCGCCGGCTATCAGGTATTATCATAACGAGTTTTATATTTATTATCCCGATCCTGATTACGGCATTTACCTAATCAAGGCTAAAAATCCCGCCGGTCCATGGAGTCAGCCTGTAATGGTGTATGCCGGGAAGGGGTTGATAGACCCATGCCCGCTGATAGATGACGACGGGCAGATGTACCTGGTGCACGCTTATGCAGGCAGCAGGGCGGGCATAAAAAGCATCATCGCCGTAAATAAGTTAAATGCCGATGGCACTAAGGTAACCGATGCCGGGGTGCTGGTTTACGATGGCCACGAACTTGACCCAACCATTGAAGGCCCCAAGTTTTACAAACGCAACGGATACTACTACATTTTTGCTCCGGCAGGCGGTGTATCTACAGGCTGGCAACTGGTGCTGCGATCAAAAAACATCTACGGCCCTTACGAACGTAAAGTAGTGATGGATCAGGGAAAAAGCCCGGTTAACGGGCCGCATCAGGGGGCCTGGGTAAACACCCAAACCGGCGAGGACTGGTTTGTACACTTCCAGGATAAGGACGCCTATGGAAGGGTGGTGCACCTGCAGCCCATGACCTGGAAAAATAACTGGCCGGTGATTGGGGTAGATAAAGATGGCGATGGAAAAGGCGAACCGGTAAGCGTATATAAAAAACCTAATGTAGGTAAAACATACCCTATTGAAACTCCGGCCGAAAGCGATGAGTTTAACGGGCAAACTTTAGGCATGCAATGGCAATGGATGGCGAACGCGCAGGCTACCTGGTATTTTATGGATGGGGGTAAAGGCAACCTGCGCCTGTTCTCGGATAAACTGCCCGAGGGCGCGAAGAACTTATGGGGTGCAGGCAACGTATTGCTGCAAAAATTCCCGGCCGATGAGTTTACGGTTACTACCAAGCTTAATTTTACACCCAACCCTAAGTTAGAGAATGAGCGGGCTGGCCTAACCATAATGGGTTTAAGCTACGCCAATTTAGCGGTAAAGCATATGAAAGATGGCCTGTACCTGGTATATGGGGTTTGCAAAGATGCCGGAAAGGGCAATGCCGAAGACGAAACAAAAGTAGTGAAGCTGACATCAAACTCCGTTTACCTGCGTGTGCAGGTTACCGCCGGTGCCAAATGTAACTTTAGCTACAGCCTTAACGGGAGCGATTTTATGCAGGCCGGCAGCGAATTCCAGGCCAGGGTAGGGCAGTGGATAGGTGCAAAGGTAGGTTTGTTCTGCACCCGCGAAAGCCAAACTAATGATTCGGGCTATGCCGATTTTGATTGGTTTAGGGTAAGCGCCGTTAAATAAATTTTGTAATTAGGATCAGGAATTTAATTATGCATAAAAAGTTGGGGCTAATATTGCTTGTTTTACTGGTAACCTGCGGCAAACTCTTCGCGCAGGATTTTATTGAGCTGTGGCCCAAGGGGCATATCCCCAACTCTAAACACCTGAAGCTGAAGGACAGCATTGCCAACGAGCGTATTTACCGGGTGATGCTGCCAGGTATGTACGCATTCTTCCCCGGTACGCAGGAGAACAAGGGCGCTGCCGTAGTGATATGCCCGGGTGGGGGGTACGAGCGTTTGGCTTATGTGATCAGTGGTTTTCAACTGGCCAAATGGTTCAATACCATGGGCATAACTGCCTTTGTGCTAAACTACCGACTGCCCAATTCGCCTGACCTGGTTGAACGACAAACCGGGCCGCTGATGGATGCACAACGGGCTATCAGATATATACGGGCAAACGCAACGAAATGGGGCATTAAGCCCGATAAGATAGGTATTATGGGATCCTCATCGGGTGGGCATTTGGCGGCTACCGCCGGGGTAACCGACCGGGATGTTTCGGCTATTAAGGATAGCCTGGATAATGTTGCCTTTAAGCCCGATTTTATGATACTCGTATCGCCGGTGATTGATCTGAGCACCACTTACGCACATCCCGGCAGCGTGAAGAACCTGTTAGGCCCTAATGCTACCGATGATTTGAAAAAGCAATTCTCGGCACAGTTAAACGTAAATACAAAAGCGCCGCCATGTTTTATTGTGGATGCCATTAACGATAAAACCGTTAACCCCATGAATAGCCTGCTATTTTACCAGGCGCTACTACAGGCTGGCGTACCTGTAAGTTTCCATGCATTCCCGCAAGGGGCACACGCTATTGCGTTGCGAAATAATCCCGGTTCAACCGATCAGTGGACAAAACTTTGTGAGGCATGGATGATCGAAATGAATCTCATCCCCGAAAAATTAAACGGTAAATAACGGGTGCGAAACAAAATCTGGAGTAGTTTAGTTGCCCTCCAGGTAACGGAACGAACCAGGGACTACAGAAACAACAGCAGGCTTGTCTTTAGAAACTGCTAAGCTAACAATGGCCGTTTTGCGCATCCCGACAGTGCTGTTTGAACTGTGGGTATGGAAAACGTAGTACAACTTGCCATCCTTTTGTAAGATATCGCCATGGCCGCTGCCGTTTCGCCCGGTGTTTTTTCGGCTGATGATAGGGGTGCCGGCGTATTTGGTCCATGGGCCGAGTAGGGAGGGGGAAGTGGCATATCCTACAGCATAATCGATATTCCTGAAATCATTAGCCGAATAAAACAGGTAATATAAGTTGCCGATCTTTATAACTGTCGGCCCTTCGGATACCGGCCATCCCGAGTTGGCCGTATTCTCCCAGCCCGATTCGGCGTGCAGGCATTCTTTTACGGTTGTCGAATCGATATCACTCAGATCATTTTTAAGCCGGGCCGAAAATATGCGATTGCCCTGTTGCAGGCGCACAAAGTAGAGATAAAAGTCGCCATTGGTATCCTTAAAAATAAATGGGTCGATATGCTTCCCTTGTAAAGTGACCGGCTTATGTACATTTTGAGTGAACGGCCCTAAGGGACTATCGCCTTCGGCTATAGCAATATGTTCATCGGCAGTGTAAGCCATGTAATACTTTCCGTTTTGTTTGATTACCTGCGGTGCCCAAAAGCCTTTGGTACCATAAGCATCGCCTTTTAACAAGGCGTTTTTACCTTGGCGTTGCCAGTTGATCAGATCAGTCGAAGTATAGACAGGGAAGCCGTTGGGGTTGCCGGTGCCATATAAGTAATAGGTGCCATCATTGTTAAATATGGTTGGGTCGGCGAGTTTGATAGTATCTTTCCCTGATTGCGCATGAGCGGCAGTTATCCCTATAAAAAATAGTATGGCGGTAATTACTCTTTGCATTGCTTATTCTGTTTTTTTCCAGCTGCTTAACTTGAACTCAAATTTTTGGTGAACCGGTAGCCTTAGTTCAAAAACAATATTATCAGCATTGCCCGAAGCTAACGTTAATGATCCATTGTGCAGTTCGGTAAGCGATTTTGCCAGCGAAAGGCCGATACCTGTGCCGGGCTTCTCATTGGCCCGCAAACGGAAGAAAGGCTCAAAGATCTGTTCCTGGAATTCTTCGGGAATGGCTTTGCCATCGTTGATAAAGCGAATGATAAACTGTTCGTCCTTATCCTTAAACGAAACAATGCTGATGGTTGCCTTAGTAGCGGCGTACTTCACCGCGTTTGATACCAGGTTACTGAAGATCTTCACCAAAGCCTCCCTGTCCACAAAAGCCACCACCTGGCTTTTAGGTAATTCAAGGTTCAGGCTGATCTTATATTTTTCTGCTTCCTGTTTAAACGCGGCAATTTGCTCCTTTAGCAGATCGTTGATATTGACATTCACAAAGTTTAGCCCAAACTGGTCCATTTCGGTTTTACGAAAATCCAGCAATTGGGCGGTCAGGTCGGCTAAACGGCGGGCGTTCTTCTCCACCATCAGCAGGCTTTTTTTAATGGCAGGCTGCTCTTCCGCTTTTTTGATCAGGCGCTCAACCGGGCCTACGATAAGGGTTAGTGGTGTTTGTATCTCGTGTGCTATATTGGTGAAAAACTCAATTTTAGCCTGGTAGATCTCCTTTTCCTTTTCGTGTTCAAACAGTTGCAGTTTGTTTAAATTCTTGCGCTCCAGGTATTGGTGATAATAACGTATGGATAGATACAGGCTGATGACCAGGATTAGCAAATAGCAAAAATAAGCTGTATAGCTTTTCCAAAAAGGGGGTAGTATCTGTATAAACAAACGCCGTTCCTTGCCTGCCCAACTGCCTACATTGCTTTCGGCCTGCACAATAAAAGTGTATTTACCGGCAGAAAGGTCGGTAAAATAGGCGTTGCGGTTACTGTTAAGGTAGGTCCAGTCATGATCCAGCCCCTTCATCAAATATTTATACCGGGTAACCTTGGGTGATGAATAATTTAACGACGCGAACTCGATGCTGAAATTATTCTGATCATGTGCCAGCACAATTGTATCTGTATACAGGATCGATTTGGTCAGCGGGCCATCCTCTGTTCCGGGTACGATCTCCTTATTGCTGATCTGAAAGCCGGTAATATAAGTCGGCGGGCTTGGATCGCGCTGCCCAAACTCGGCAGGGTTAAAAGCAACCATCCCCTTAACCGATCCGAAGTACATCTTCCCATCCACATCCTTATAAGCCGAATTATAGTTGAACTGGTCGGTAATTAACCCGTTAGATTGCGTATAGATCTTAAACTGATCAGTATGCATATCTATACACACCAACCCCCTGAGCGAACTGAGCCACAGGTGCTTGGAGTTATCCTCCAGCATGCGGAACAGCACATTGCTGGGCAGGCCGTTCTCGGTGGTGAATTTTTTAATAGTTTTCCGGTCTGGACTTAGTTTGATAAGGCCGCCGCCCTCGGTAGTGAACCACATGGCATGGTTACTGTCCTCCAATATCCCGTAAACGGCAAACTCGTTTACAATTTTATTATCCACTTTGTCTCCAAAGCGGATATTGCCGTGTTTGCCCGTTTTAGGGTTGTAATAAAAGGCGCCTTGCGCTATACTGCCCGTCCAGATATTGCCTTCGGCATCCTCCTTAATATCGTATACATACGAGTTATAGGGTATCTGCTTAACCCGTGTAAATTGCTTTGCCTTCCTGTCGTAAGCGAACAGGCCAGAGCCTGTACCTGTAGTGCCGACAAGCAATGTACTGTCTTTGGTAAGATAGATACACAACACAAAATCGCTGATCATGTGGTTCTTCTCGCCAATCAGCTTAAAACGGTCGGTAACCAGCCCTGTCCGCACATCCATTACCTCCATGCCATGCAAAAACGGCCCTACAAACAGTTGATCACCCACGGCCAAAAGGCCATGTATATTGGGGTATGATATACCACTTTGCCGACCATTGGGTTTGTAGCCTGTAAACTGCCCGCTTTTTAAATTGAATTTATTAATGCCGGCATCTTCGGTACCAATCCACAAATTGCCTTTATTATCGCGGCAGATCTCGCGCACGGCATTGCCCGATATGGAGTTAACACCCAGCAGGGGATAATACTTTTCAAACCGGGCGTTTTCTTTCGAGTAGTAGTTCAATCCGCCAAAAAAGGTGCCCACCCACATGCCGTCCTGGTTATCCTTACAAACGGCGTAAACGGCATTGTCCGAAATGGAATAAGGGTCGCCCGCTCGCTTGCGCAGGTTGTAACTGGTGTTGGTGGCTAAATTGTAAATATAAATGCCCGATTCTGTAGCCACCCAGTACTTGTCATCGCTCTCAGCGGTAATATCGCGTACGTAGATCTCGGTGTTATCACTGTTATGCTGTAGCAGGGATCGGATCACCCCGGTTTTTACGTTATAGCTTTTTAGCCCCTGTTTAAAGCAGCCTATCAAAACCTCGTTTCTTTGTGTAGGCAGTATCTTACTGATAGACCGTAGGTTGGCCGGCACGCTTTTATCAACTATCCGTGTTTCGGAAAATTGACTGGTATTGATATTATAGATGCGTACCACGCCATCATCGTTACCCATCCACAAATTCTCGCTGCCATCAAAAGCCAGGCACGATCCCCGCATTTTCATATCGGCGAGTTTGCTTTGTGCCTGTTTATATTCATACAGCTCGCCATCTACCAAAAACCACAGGTTATTTTTGCGGTCTATCAAAATATAGCTTACGCCGGTTTGCGGCACGCCATCAAGCGGGGTAAACACTTCGGTATACGGATCATATTTGTAGATACCGCGGCCGGTACCCACCCATAACATACCCTTTTTATCTTCGGCAATGGAGTTGACGATGTTGTTGCCGATGCTGCCAAACTTGTTCTTTTTATTGCGATAGGTTTTAAAGGTGTATCCATCAAAGCGGTTCAGCCCGCCGCGGCTGCCTATCCACATCAGGCCTTTGCTGTCCTGTATCACCGTAATAACGGTGTTATGCGCCAAACCCTCATCGGCCTGGTAATGCTTAAAATAGTACGATTGTCCCTTGCATACCGTTACACTAAGCAGTACGATGAATGGTAAACAAAGGGTTTTAAATAAGCGGCGCATAATCGGTAGATCAAATATATATAAACCGCAAGATTATGGCCGGGCATTTTGCCGATTGAGACAAATCGACAAAAGATTGAACAATTTATGCGGATGCGGTTTGCTTAATTTGAACCTTATAAGGCCACATTATAACCTGTTTTGTAAATTTAGTATTCGCTTTTAACTCAAGTATATGAAATACCTGCTGATCGCTTTTTGCTTTTTAAACTCGATGTTAGGCTGTGCCTATGCGCAGGGTACGGGCCCGGATACCTTTACCAACCCGGTATTACCCACTGGTCCCGACCCATGGGTTACTTATAAAGATGGCTTTTATTATTACACCAACTCCACCGGTAACCGGCTGGATATCTGGAAGACAAAAACCATAGCGGCCTTAGCCACCGCTACGCATAAAACCGTTTGGAAGCCCCCCGTTAATACCGCTTATTCCAAAGACCTGTGGGCGCCCGAACTGCACTTTTTGCAGGGCAAGTGGTACATGTACTTCGCGGCTGATGATGGCCATAACGCGCAGCACCGCATGTATGTTATCGAAAATTCTTCGGCCGATCCGCTGGAGGGTGAATGGGTTTTAAAGGGACAGGTTGCCGATGAAAGCAATAAGTGGGCGATAGATGGTTCCGTATTTGAGAGTCGCGGCCAACTTTATATGATCTGGGCCGGCTGGGAGGGCGATGCCAACGGCCAGCAGAATATCTACATCGCCAAAATGAAGAACCCTTACACCATCAGCAGCGAAAGGGTAAAGATATCAAGCCCCGAATTTGAATGGGAAAAGTTTGGCGACCTGCATGATGCCAATAATCCACCGCATGTAAACGTGAACGAAGGGCCGGAGATTTTGAAGCACGGCAATCAAATCTTCCTCATTTATTCGGCCAGTGGCTGCTGGACAGATCATTACGCGCTGGGGATGCTTTCGGCTAAGGTATCTGCCGATCTGATGGATCCAAAATCGTGGAAGAAGTCGGAAAAACCGGTGTTTGAAACCAGTAAGGAGAACAGCGTATACGCGCCGGGGCATAACAGTTTTTTTAAATCGCCGGATGGGCGGGAGGACTGGATCATCTACCACGCCAACCCCGGCCCGGGATGCGGATGCGGTAACCAGCGCTCGCCGAGGATCCAAAAGTTTGGCTGGAAAAAGGATGGCTCGCCCGATTTTGGGATCCCTGTAAAAACCGGGGTGCCTTTAACCGCGCCGGCCGGAAAATAAAATATCGACCATAAACAATCTAAAATATCTATATGAAAAAATTGCTTTTTATAGCAGTACTGGCATTTGCTACGCACAATTTATCTGCGCAAAATAAAATGTGGACCGCCGAAAAGGCCAATAAATGGTACGCAGTGCAACCCTGGTACAGCGGCAGCAACTATCAGCCAAGCACGGCTATTAACCAGTTGGAGATGTTCCAGGCCGCGACTTTCGACCCGCAGACCATTGATAAGGAATTGGGCTGGGCGCAGCACCTGGGCTTTAACGCTATGCGCGTATTTTTGCACCACGTATTGTGGACAAGCGATAAGGACGGCTTTAAAAAGCGCCTGAACGAATACCTGACCATTGCCAACAAGCATGGCATTAAAACCATCCTGGTGTTTTTTGATGATTGCTGGAACGATACCTATCACGCCGGCAAGCAACCCGACCCAAAAACCGGTGTACACAATAGCGGCTGGGTACGCGACCCGGGCACGGCCATCCGTAATAACCCCGACAGCTTAAAAATGCTGGAAGCTTATGTAAAGGATGTAATGACGGCGCATAAAGACGATAAACGCGTTTTAATGTGGGATTTGTATAACGAGCCGGGTAACAGCAAATATCTGAATAACAGCCTGCCTTTGTTAAAGTCGGTTTTCGCTTGGGCAAGAGAGGTTAATCCATCGCAACCATTAAGTTCGGGCGTATGGAATTGGGGGGATGGCTTTAAAGACCTGAACAAGTTTCAGCTGGAAAATTCGGACGTGATCAATTATCACGATTATGAAAAGCCCGAGGCGCATCAAAAAAAGATAGAAGAATTAAAAGCCTATAACAGGCCGCTGCTGTGCACCGAATACATGGCCCGCCGTAACGGCAGCCTGTTCCAAACCATTATGCCGATGTTAAAGGCTGAGAAGATAGCCGCCATTAACTGGGGCTTTGTATCGGGTAAAACCAATACCATTTTTGCCTGGGATACCCCGATTGCCAGCGGCGAGGAACCTAAACTATGGTTTCACGATATCTTCCGTAAGGACGGCAGTCCGTTTAGCCAGGAAGAGGTGAGCACCATCAGGAAGTTGACTGCGGCGAAATAGGTTAGCTTCGTCCTATACCCTGTGCAAAGCAGGAGTAGTGCAAAGAAAGTTCCCTCCCAAGGGCTATCGTGCAGACACATCTTTTAATGTGATGTAGCTGGGGAAAGTATCGATAATAACCATTAAAATGGTGGCGTAAAGGTGTCAGCACCCTTAAAAAACACGGTAGTGATGAGAAAATGAAAATTTGAACAAATGCATATATTGAATTGTAAATCAATATGTTGCGTGTTCATTTTTTGTTCAAAAAAAGCACTTTTTTGTTCAATTATTTCTTCGCGTGAAACAGATATGCTTTTCCCTGGATCATGAACTTTCCATTTTTAAAGTTGTGTCCTTACGATAGTCCCTGGGGAGGGGTGCGGATGATTTGTGTAGCGGGGGGAGGGGTTTATGCGATATTGGATTATGGATAAACCCCTTCCTGCACCCTCTCGATAGTAATAGCCCATGATTAGACAGTTCCCTCCTTGGGGAGGGCGGGCTTGTGTAGTGGTAGGGAGGGGTTTAGTCGATATGCTATACCGTATAAACCCCTCCTTACACCCTCCCCATGGGCAATGTCATTAAGTTAAGGATGATCAGCCGAATAAAGCCCCCTCTAAATCTCCCCCGGTAGGGGAGACTTAGGGCTGCACAAGCATAAAATTCTTAAAGTCCTCCCCTTTGGGGAGGATTATTTCATGAGGGCTTCGCCGTTTAGGTGGGGCTTAAAAGCTTAACTTAATGACATTGCCCCATGGGAGGGAATCGCACATTCCCAACGTTTTTATTACAATATGCCTAATCATAGGCCATTACTCTCTCGATGTAGGGGACCGTGCGACTATTCTACAGATTAGGTGATTACTTATCCAGCGAATCCAAATAATCCATCGGCGAGATGTGGAAGTGTTTTTGGAAGTTCTTTCCAAAAACACTTTGCGAGCTGTAGCCTACTTGCCGGGCAATCTCGGCCATGCTGTATTCGTTCCGGGTGATCAGTTCGGCGGCGCGTTTAAGGCGGGTAACGTCAATCAGTTCCTTTGGCGATAGCGACGACAGCGACTTGATCTTGCGGTAAAAGGTCGGTCGGCTCATGTGCATGTGGTCGGCCAGGCTATCGATATCCATTTTGGTATCGCGGATATTCTTGCGGATATATTCATCCAGTTTCTTTAAAAATTGCTCGTCGGTTTTAGAATATGCCATCACCCGCACATCCTCAAAAGGCGAACTGGCAAAATGCTCCTTTATCTTTAAGCGGTTTTTAAGCAGGTTGGCAATTTGCAACTGCAAAAACTCAGGCGAAAAGGGTTTTTGGATGTAGGCATCGGCACCGGCCTCCAGGCCGTCTATCTGCGCCTTATAAGTGTTTTTGGCCGTAAGCAGGATGATGGGGATATGGCAATAATCAACGTTTGATTTGATGGTGTGGCAAAGCTCAAAGCCATCTATCCCCGGCATCATAATATCGCTGATCACCAGGCTTACCATTTGGCTATCCAACATTTTAAGCGCTTCTACTCCGTCTGCCGCCAGGTGCAACTGGTACGATTCGCCCAAAACTTCCGACAGAAATTCCAGGATATCCTCGTTATCGTCAACTATCAGTATGCTATCGTTCATGGGTTTTATGGGCTGTTACCGGGGCCTCTAAATTAATGGCAAATAGTTAAAAAACGAATGCGCCCGAAAAAAATGAGACAAAACGACTAAAATTTGAATAAATTGGTAAATACTTAAAGGCTTATTTTGAAGCTGTTAAAACCAATTACTATCCAACTGACCATTTTTGCAAACCTATTTATATGAATATATCTTTTAAAAAGCTAGGCCTGGTATTGGGCCTGGGTTTAACGGCCCTGGGCTATGCCAATGCGCAGGACAAGATGCCGGCCTACCCGCTCATCACGCATAACCCATACTTCAGTATCTGGTCAAACACCGATAAACTGAACCAATCGGTTACCCATCATTGGACGGGAAAGGACCAATCGCTGTTGGGCATTATTAAGGTTGATAACGATCTTTATCGCTTCATGGGCGAGGCATCACCAACTTATAAAACCATTTTGCTTGCCGGGGATGAGCAGCAATACAGCGTACGTTATCAAATGGAAACCAAGCCCGCTGATGGTTGGGAGAAGCCGGAATTTAACGACCAGGCCTGGCAAACCGGCATGGCCCCTTTTGGCGATAGCCGGGCTAAGGCCGGCACTACCTGGACCGGCACCGACATTTGGTATCGCCGCAAATTTACCCTAAGCGAAATGCCACAGGGAAAACTGCTGCTGAAGCTGCATCACGATGATGATGCCGAGATTTTTCTGAACGGTCAGCGCATCAGCCGTCAGCGTGGCGCCAATGGCGATTATGAACTGATCCCCCTGAACGATGATGTAAAGGACCGCTTTAAAACAGGCGAAAACCTGCTGGCCGTACATTGCAAAAACACCGGCGGCGGCACCTGGATAGATGCCGGCTTTGTTACCGAAATAGTTAACGACGCGCAGGCCGGCGTAAAAACTGCCGAACAAACTGCCGTAAAAGTAAGTGCTACGCAAACGGTATATAGCTTTAAATGCGGCCCGGCCAACCTGAGGGTTACATTCACATCCCCGCTGGTGATGACCGATCTGGCCCTGTTATCGTCGCCGGTATCGTACATTACCTACCAGCTTAAGGCTACCGATGGCAAAAAGCATAACATCAGCATTTACCAGGGGGCCAGCAGCAATATCGCGGTGAACCAGCCATGGCAGCAGGTGCAAACATCGGCCTATACCAAAAACGGGCTGCGCATTATTAAAGCCGGCACCACCGAGCAGCCTATGCTGCAGCGCAAGGGCGATAACGTACGGATTGACTGGGGCTACATGTACATCGCCGCACCGGCATCAGCAGGGGCGAAGCAATATGCTACTACCGATGCCGATGCTATCGCATCGTTTACAAACGCCAAATATGATAACGTAGCCAGTACCGGTAAGCAATTGATGCTGAATACGGTGATCCCATTTGGTTTGGTGGGTAAGGATGCTTTATCAAAATACGTGATGATGGGCTATGATGAGCTATTCTCGGTACAATACTTTGGTACTAATTTAAAGCCATGGTGGCGCAACGCCCCAAATGCAAGTATGGAGGGCGCCCTGTCTGCCGCTGCTAAAAATTATACGGCGGTTATTGCCAAATGCAACGCTACCGATACCAAAATTTACCAGGATGCTTACAAAGCCGGTGGCGAAAAGTACGCGCGTTTGTGCAACATGTCATACCGCCAAAGTATTGCGGCGCATACGCTGGTTAAAAGTCCACAGGGCGATTTGCTGTGGTTATCTAAAGAGAATTTTAGCAACGGTTCTATTAATACGGTCGACGTAACCTATCCATCGGCACCGCTTTACCTGCTTTACAATCCGGAGTTGATGAAGGGGATGCTGAACGGTATATTCTACTATAGCGAAAGCGGAAAATGGACCAAGCCATTCGCCGCGCATGACCTGGGTACGTATCCTTTAGCTAACGGACAAACCTACGGCGAAGATATGCCGGTGGAGGAATGCGGCAATATGGTGATACTGGCAGCTGCCATTGTAAAAGCCCAGCACAACCCGGCTTACGCCAAAATACACTGGAAAACGCTGACCACCTGGACCAACTACTTAGCCGAAGCAGGCTTTGACCCCGGTAACCAGTTATGTACCGATGACTTTGCCGGTCACCTGGCGCATAATGCCAATCTATCGGTAAAGGCCATTGTGGCCATAGGGGCTTATGCGCAGATGGCGCAGCAACTGGGTGATGCCGCCACCGCTGCCAAATACAGCGCCATGGCTAAGGACTACGCCAAAAAATGGATGGCCAAGGATGATGCCGGCGACCACTACGCACTTGTATTCGGCAATAACGATAGCTGGAGCCAAAAGTATAATATGGTTTGGGATAAGGTGTTGAAGCTAAACCTGTTCCCGCAGAAGGTTTACGATACCGAGATGGCGTGGTATGTGAACCATCAAAAGGAATATGGCCTGCCGCTGGACAGCCGGAAGACCTATACCAAATCTGACTGGATAATATGGACCGCCAGCATGGCCGAAAAGAAGGCCGACTTTGACGCGCTGGTTAACCTGGTTTATAAATACGCTACCGAAACACCAACACGCGTACCGCTAAGCGACTGGCACGAAACCACCACCGGCAAGCAGGTGGGTTTCCAGGCCCGCAGTGTGATTGGCGGATACTGGATGAAGGAGTTGCGCGATAAAATGACACGCTGATAATTTCGGACACCATAGAAGAGGGGGAGTTGCCAATCGGCAAACTCCCCTTTTTTGTACCTGAGAATTGGTTTCTCATCGATTATAAATCGTCTCAATATCCCGTTGCATAATGAGACAAATCGACGAAAAGTTGAACAATATAATCCTACAGCATCGGCTAAATTAGCATCAGTTGAATTGACTATATGGTATCCCATAGCGGTTCATCACCAAACCAATTTTAAAACCATTGCTAAAAGCAATTAAATCATAAAAATAATTAACCCTGTCTGCTGCTGCGTGCAATGCTGTAGGGGCAGGATAAGCTTGAAAATTTAATAAATACCTCTATATCAGATCAATGAAAACAACAAGACTAACATTTGTAGCCTTATTACAATTAGCCGGCCTTTTGGCGCTTAAACCGGCATCAGCGCAAAAACTGAACACGCTAACCAAGCAGGAAAAAGCCGATGGTTATACCATGCTTTGGGACGGGAAGACAAGCAACGGCTGGCGTAAATTATTTAAAGATAATTTCCCTGACAAAGGATGGGTTATGCAGGATGGTATCCTGACCATCCAGGGTTCAAACGGGCACGAAGAGGGCCTGGGCGGCGATATAGTTACCGATAAATCATACAGCGCGTTCATCCTGAAGTTTGATTTTAAGCTGACCGACGGCGCTAACAGCGGTGTAAAATACTTCGTAACCGAAAAGGAAAAAACCGAACTATCGGGCATTGGCCTGGAATACCAGGTGCTGGATGATGAGAAGCACCCGGATGCCAAATTGGGCCGCGATGGCGACCGCAAGCTGGCCTCGCTTTACGATTTGATCCCATCTAACAAACCTGCATCAGTTATTAAGCCCATCGGCGAGTGGAACAGCGGCGAGATCAGGGTTTATCCTAACAACCATGTAGAGCATTGGCTGAATGGTACAAAGGTGCTGGAGTACGAGCGCGGATCTAAGGCATTTGAAGATTTAGTAGCCATCAGCAAATACAAAAAATGGAAGGATTTCGGCATCGCGCCGCAAGGCCATATCCTGTTGCAGGATCATGGTAACACCGTATCGTACCGCAACATCAAGATCAAAGAGCTTAAATAAGCAGCCGGATGGAGACTACAAGACGTGATTTTATAAAAAAATCGGCCATGGCCGCGGCGGGTACTTATTTGGGTACGATGGGCATGTCGGCTAAAAGCTATGCCAATATCATCGGCGCTAACGATAGGGTGAGGGTAGGGGTTGTCGGTTTTTCCGATAGGTTTAAAGATACCCTTTTCCCTTGCTTTTTGAACCATTACAAGGAGTTGAACTTTGATATGGTAGCCCTGTCCGATCTGTGGAGCTATCGCCGTGACCTGGGTATCGCGCATATCAAAAATAAGATTGGCCACGATATTACCGCCTGCCGCAATAATGATGAACTTTATAACCTAAAGGACGTTGACGCGGTGATCATCAGCTCGCCCGACTTCGCGCATGCCTCGCACGCTATCGAGGCGGTGCACAACAAAAAGGATGTGTATTGCGAAAAGCCCTTTGCCGAAACGATGGACGACGCAAAGGCCGCTTTAAAGGCTGTGCGTTCATCAAAGCAAATACTGCAAATTGGTTCGCAGCGCCGCAGCGGGCAAAATTACCAGGCCGCTGCCGAATTTATTAAACAAGGCAAGTTTGGCGATATCACCATGGTGGAGCTGACATGGAACGTGAACCAGCCCGGCCGCTGGCGCAGGCCCGATCTGGTGGCGAAGCTAAAGGAAGAAGATACCGATTGGAAACGCTTTATCCTTAACCGCCCTTACGAACCTTTTAACCCAAGGATCTATTTAGAATACCGCCTGTTCTGGCCATACTCGTCGGGGATGCCGGGCCAGTGGATGAGCCACCAGATAGATACAGTGCACTGGTTCACCGGCTTACCGCATCCGCGTAGCGTAACGGCCAATGGCGGCATTTACCAATGGCACGATGGCCGCCGTAACTGGGATACCACTACCGCGGTTATGGATTACGGCCCGCTGGATGATCCGAACAAGGGCTTCCAGGTGATCTTCTCATCGCGCATGCACAATGGCGATGAGCATCCGGCCGAGATTTACTACGCTAACGGTGGCGAACTGAACCTGATCACCAATACCGTATCGCCTCGTGGTGGATTAACGGAAAGAGCTGCATCGGCCATGCACATGCATGCCAATCTGCTGCCTGAAGTGAAGTTGCCAAATACAGAAGCTGTAGTAGCATCGGCCAATACCGGTGCAGATGCACTAAGCTCTAACCACATGCGCAACTGGCTTGAGTGTATCCGCAGCCGTAAGGAGCCAAACGCACCTGTAGAAGCGGGATATCGCCACTCCATCGCAAACATTATGACCAACGCTGCCGTACACACCGGTGGTAAGGCCACTTTTGATGAAGCCAAACAGGAGGTGATGGTGAACGGAAAAGTGTTTAAATACTAACCTGTGAAAATTTGCCGGGGGCCATCGGTTTGCTTTGGCCCCGCCCGGCAATCAATACAAAAACCTGATTAACTAACCAATTAAAAATATATGAGAAAAACATTTACGATCTGAAACCCATCCGGAAGTGCGAGACCGACGGACCCAATCTATACCAATAACAATAAACCAATATTAAAACTTAATGCTTATGATTTTTTCTACAAAAAAGCTGCGGCGGCTGCATGTGCTTTTAGTCGCGATGCTGTCTACGTTGTTCTTTCAGCAGGCTATGGCGCAATCGCAAATTGTTACCGGCAAGGTAACAGACGCGAACACCGGCGAAGCTGTTATTGGCGCTACGGTAATGGTGGTGGGCACCAAAACCGGCGTCTCTGCCGATATTGACGGCAATTTTAAAATTAATGCTCCCGCAAACAGCATGCTCGAATTTAAAAGTATCGGGTACACATCGGTTACCGTAAAAGCCGATGCATCAAAGCCTATGCAAATTAAACTGAGCGGTATTCACAAAGATCTCAACGAGGTAGTGGTGATCGGTTACGGCACGGCGCAGAAAAAAGACCTGACCGGATCGATATCAACCCTGAAGACAGAGAAACTGGAGAAAGAAGACCCGCGCTCGGTACAGGAATTACTGCGCAGCGGTGTCCCGGGCCTGGTGGTTGGGCAAACCAGCTCTGCCAAAGGCGGCGGTGATATCCAATTGCGCGGCCAGCGTTCGTTAAAGGCCGATAACTCGCCACTACTGGTAGTTGATGGTGTGATCTTCTTCGGAGAACTTTCGGAGATCAACCCGTTGGATATCGACCAGGTAGACGTATTGAAGGATGCTTCTTCGGCCGCTATTTATGGTGCCAAAGCAGCCAACGGTGTGATCATCATCACAACCAAAAAAGGTAAGACCGATAAACCCACCATCCGTTTTACCGCCAACGATGGTTTGGCCACTATGGCCGCTAATCGTCCTGTGTATGATGCCGACGGCTATATCAAATACCGCCAGGACCTGTTTAACAGTACCACCAGGTTTGTTAACCCGGGTAAGTTTATTAACCCTACGGCAGATAACCTGGCCTCGGCCGGCATTACCTATGCCCAGTGGAAAGCCTACGATGCCCTTGCCGGCACCGACCAGGAGATATGGCTGCAGCGTATAGGCCTTTTCGATATCGAACGTGCCAACTATGCCAAAGGCCGTACTTACGATTGGTATAAAAACTCCTTCCAAAAAGGTTTGCAGCAGGATTATACCGTAAGCGCGTCGGGCAAATCGCAGTATAGCGACTATTACTTTTCGATGGGTTACATCCATAACAACGGCATTGTGGTAGGTGATACCTATAGCGCTTACCGTGGTAATCTTAAATTAAACCAAAAGATAAATAATTGGTTAACAACAGGCGCTAATATCAATTTCCAGGACCGTAATGACAACAACTCAGATCTTGCAGTAGATTGGGCCGGACAGATCATTAACAACTCGCCATACTCGAACCCGGTGAACGAAGCCGGCGTGTTATTGGGGCAGCCAATGGGATCGAGTAATAACCAGGGCACCAATACGGCCTATAGCAATCAGTTCAAAGCCTTAGAAGAAGGCACTAACGTGTTAAACACGACCCTGTACGCAACGGTTAAATTCCCTTTCAATATCACTTTTAACAGCAATTACTCGCCGCGTTACCAATGGTATTACAGAAGGTATTGGGAATCGTCGCAGAACCCGTTGTGGAGCGATAACGGTAAGGTGATCCGCGAAAATCAAAAGAACTTTGACTGGCAGGTGGATAATACCCTTAACTGGGACGGCGTATTCGCGCAAAAACACCGTATAAAAGTTACTTTGCTGCAAAATGCCGAAGAGCACCGGACCTGGAATGACCTAACAACCGGTACCGATTTTACACCTACCGATGCATTGGGTTTCCATAACATTGGCGCTGCCACCTTACTAAAAAGTTCGTTTTCTTCAAACGATACCCACAGTACCGGCGATGCTTTAATGGGCCGCCTGTTCTACTCGTTCGATAATAAGTATATGCTTACCGCTACCATCCGTCGCGATGGTTACTCGGCCTTTGGCGCATCTAACCCAAGGGCTACTTTCCCGTCGATAGGCGTGGCCTGGAACTTTGGCGATGAGAAATTCCTGAAATGGGAACCGCTCAGCACCGGTAAGTTAAGGTTATCATGGGGTAAGGGCGGTAACCGTTCTATCGGTATTTACCAGGCCCTGTCTAACCTGACCATCGGTACCGGTAAATACACCTACGCAACATCTACCGGTACACTGTATGATCTTGGCCAGCTATATGTAGACCGTATGGCCAATACCAGCCTTAAATGGGAGTCGACGGCATCATGGAATGGTGGCCTGGACTTTGGTTTCTTTAATAACCGCATTAACGGTAGTATAGATGTATATCACATGCCGACTACCGACCTGCTGATGGACCAGAGCTTGCCTAACTTTACCGGCTTTAGCGTGGTTACCACCAACCTGGGCGAAGTTGTTAATGATGGTATGGAGATCAACCTGAATGCCAACGTAATGCACCGCACCAACTTTAACTGGAATGCCAATGTAAGTTTCTTTTACAACCGGAATACCATTAAGCACTTATATTATACCTATACCAGCACGCTTGACGCAAATGGCAACACCGTATCAATAGAGAATGATGACAATGCCAATAACTGGCATATCGGTCATGATATCAATGCGATCTGGACCTATAAAGTGCTGGGCATCTGGCAAAAAGGCGAAGAAACACAAGCTGCCAAATACGGCGAGATACCGGGCGATGTAAAAGTGCTGGATGTTGACGGCGACGGTAAATACACCAATGCCGATAAACAATTCCAGGGTTCAACCAAACCTCGCTTCCGCTGGACCATGCGCCACGATTTTACCTTCTTCAGGAATATCGACCTGTCGCTGAATTTCTATTCGTACATGGGCCAATATGCAACATCTACCGAATACCTGAACAACACCGGCGCGCTGATAGACAGGAGTAACTCGTACATCAGGCAATACTGGACACCAGATAACCCGACCAACAGTTTCGCGCGTTTAAACTCAAATAACGTGCAGAACATTTCGCCCGCGCAGGTGATCAGCAGGTCGTTCATTAGGCTTGATAATGTAGCGGTATCTTACCTGGTACCATCAAGTTTTACAAAGAAATTTGGCATTGGCCAGCTTAGGGTTAACGGTAGTGTGCGTAACGCCGCTGTGTACGCTAAAGACTGGCATTATTGGGACGCTGAAACAGGCTCGCTATTGCAGCGTACGTTTACTATCGGCGCAAATGTTACCTTTTAATCATTTCTTTAGACCAATTACAACATGAATACCAGATCAAACAAAATATTAAGGATAAGCCTGGTAGCTATCCTTCTGCAATGCTCGTATAGCTGTAAAAGGGATTTCCTTAAACCAGATCCGCTTTCTTTTTACGAGCCAAGCGTTACCTTTACCACCAAGCAGGGCTTGCTGGCGGCGGTAACATCGTGTAACCGTAACCTGTCGCACATGTGGTGCGGCGAGAACCCGCCCATACTTACCGACCTGCTTTTTACCGAAGTGGCGGTTAGCGGTATCACCGATAAATCGGGCCCGGCGCAGGATCTTAACGCGGTGATCACCCCAACATCAAACAATGATGATATTAACACTAATCACGTTAACTACTTTTGGAACGAAGGTTTTAAAGGGGTAAAATATGCCAATACCATTATATCTAACGTAGATAAGGTAGAGGGTCTTGATCCAACCCTGCACGATCAAATGCTGGGTATGGCTTATTTTCACCGCTCGTTCCGTTATTTAAACCTGGTATTTAATTTTGGCGATGTACCGCTGTTAACCAAAGAGGTTACCGTGCCGAAAACCAATTTCAAGTCGACCAAAATGTCGGTGATATTGGAAAAGATCACCACAGATATGGAGTTCGCCGTGGCCCACGTACCTGCTGTGGGCGATTTTGGTACCGTAACCAAAGGCGCCTGCCAGCAATTACTGATCAAGTGTTACCTGGCTACCGGGCAGTTTGATAAGGCGATATCAACCGCTAACGACCTGATCAACTCGTCGGGCTATTCGTTAATGACCAATACTTTTGGATCTTTTATTAATCCGGCACCTGTTGTACACCCAATAACCAATAATGTGATCTGGGACCTGCACCGCTGGCAAAATAAATCTATCGGTGCCAATAAAGAATCGATCATGACCATTGTTAACCGCGAGGATGATGCAGATACCCGCCAGGATATGTTCACCATGCGTAACGCTACCCCATATTACTCGGGTACAGGTTTACAACTCATCACTACACCAAGTGGTAAATCGGGTATGAGCTCAAGCTATACGGGCACCAATGCTAAAATAGATATCCGTAAAACCTATGGCAGGGGTATTGCCCACACCCGCGGTACCTGGTACAGCATGAAAGCGATTTGGGATGACCCCGCCGACCTGCGCCACAGTGAGGCCACGGGCAACTGGATGCGTATGGAAGATATGGTTTATAATAACCCAAGCTTATCAACCTCAAACCCACCCGATGTTTGGTACGGCAAAAACCTGCAGTTAAAAAATGCCGCAGGACAGATGCTGGTAACCGATACGGTGCGTACCTGGTTCGATTGGCCGCATTATAAGTTGTTTATAGAATCGCCACGTGCCGAAACACAGGATAACTATAACGGCGGTGCCGGCGACTGGTACATCTACCGTTTGGCCGAGACCTACCTGCTGCGTGCTGAAGCTTATATGTGGAAAGGCGATGCAGCATCGGCCGCTAATGATGTAAACACCATACGCAAACGCGCGCAGTGTACCAAACTGTATACCGCTGCCGAAATGACCATGGGCAAAGTAATGGACGAACGCGCCCGCGAGTTATATTATGAAGAACTGCGCCACATGGAACTAAGCCGCGTATCGTACATATACGCTACTACGCACAAATCTGACGAGTTTGGTAAAACCTATACCGTAGAGAACCTTTCTAAAGACAGCTACTGGTATAACCGCGTGATCACCTATAACGATTTTTATCGTAAAAATGTAAAGACCACCTATGGTACCACATTCACCATTAGCCCGTATCACCTGTTTTGGCCGATCCCACAGAAAGATATAGATGCGAACAGTTCCGGTAGGATAAACCAAAACTTCGGCTATTCAGGATATGCGAATAATCAGCCGCCTTATGCCACATTAGCAGAGGCATTGGCCGGCGAGAATTAAAATAGATACAAGTGTTCGGCCTGATGATCCGAATATCATCAGGCCGAACGATAAAGAAACACGCTTCTGTCGTGGTTTTGACAGAGAATATTTGGCCCCGGTGCTTAAATAATTCCTGTAATAATTGGTACGGGTACCCGCCCGGGGAACAAGCCTGGTAAGTGTTTACCAGGCTGTTCTTTTTATAAGGGTTGATGTTTAGATGATCTTCAGGCGCTCCTCTTCCAGGTCTATCTGGTATAATTGTATGCGGATGATATCTTCGTCAACGTTTGGGTCTTTGTTTAATTCGCTAAGATATTGGCGCTGGCTTTCCAATAGTTCCACAAATATCAGCTTGGTTTTTTCGTTCATCAAAACTTCGTCGCCCGCCTTCGATCGTTCTTCCCATTGCTTAATCATTTTTTCTATACCGGGATGATCAAGCAGTTCGTTTTCATGCTTATTCTTTAAAAATTTATAAATGTGTTGCTTCAAACCTTGCTTCATTTGCTTACGGGTAGCGTGTTCTGCTTCGTGGTTAGTGATGCCATCAAACACGTTCCAACGGGTGATAAAGTAGGGTAGGGTGAGGCCCTGTATCACTAAGGTAAGCAGGATAGCCACAAAGGTGATGAACAGGATCAGGTTGCGTTGGGGGAATTCGGTACCGTTATCCAGTGTTATAGGAATAGCCAATGCAGCCGCCAGCGATACCACGCCCCGCATGCCCGACCAGCCTAAAACAAGTGGCAGCAACCAGGTCCGGTTCCGGCGCCTTGCTCTCGGCGCTACGTTTGGCCTGAAGATAAATGTGGCCAGCATAGCCGCGTAGGCGCTGATCATACGGGCTAGGATAAGTATGGCGGTTACCAGTACACCGTAGCCAATAGCAGTACCTAAGGGGATATGCTTAGCGTGCAGGCCCTCTACAATTTCCGGTAGTTCAAGGCCGATGATGAGGAATACAATACCGTTCAATATAAACACAAAGCTTTCCCAAACGCTAAAGCCCTTGATGCGGCTTTCGCTGTTCAAAAACTCCAGTCGCCGGGCCGACATGAACAAGCCCCCGCTCACCACCGCCAGTACGCCCGAGCAATGTAACTGCTCGGCCACCCAGTACATAAAATAAGGTTCGATAAGGGTAAGGGCAATATCCGATGATGCATCGGTAGGCAGGCGCTTATGTGCTTTTACAAATATTAGCGCTATCAGTAAGCCTACACCAACGCCGCCAATTACCATCCACAAAAAACTCATGGCTGCCTGCTGCCATATAAACTGGCCCGTACCAACGGCAACCAGCGCAAAGCGAAAGATGATAAGCGATGAGGCATCATTCAATAAACTTTCACCTTCCAGTATGGCCGAGGTAGAGCGTGGGATCTTCACAAAACTGGTGATGGCCCCGGTGCTCACGGCGTCGGGCGGGGCTACTATGCCACCTAATAAAAAACCTAATGCAATGGAAAAGCCGGGGATATAATGATTGGCGATGACGGCTACAGACAATGCCGTAAAAAACACCACCAAAAAAGCGAAACTGCCTATGATGCGCCACCACTTTTTCATTTCTTTAAAAGAGATGGTCCACGATGCTTCGAACAACAGGGGCGGCAGGAAGATGAAGAAGATCAGATCCGGATTTATCCTAACCGCCGGTAAGCCGGGTATAAAACTTACCAGCAAACCGGCTACAACCAGTAATATGGGATAAGCTATTTTTAATTTATTCGCCCACATTTCTAAAAGCACTACAGCGGCTATCATGGCGAGTAAAAAAGGTAGAATGGTATGCATGGTATTAGTATAGGCTGAAAAGGGATGTAAACGACGTTTCTAAAATAGGGAAAATATAAAATACCCGGGGCTTGCAATGTCGTTACTGCTTTTTATGTCGCAATTGCCCCCTTGTTTGTCCTGTTCGCACTTGGCGCGGGCAGCTGCGGTGCTTAATTTTGTTATATAAAAATTAAACAAACTTATGAAAGCGAAGATCACACCATTCCTGCTGTTTAAGGATGAGGCCGAGGCAGCAGCCAATTTTTATGTATCGGTATTTAACGGAAAGTTGTTGAAGGTTGATACGTACCCCGAAGGCACACCCATGCCGGCTGGTACGGTACTGACCGCGACCTTTGAAATATTAGGCATGACCATGACCGCCCTAAACTGGGGTATGGAAGCCAAATATTTAGAAACCATCTCCTTTGCTATTGAACCTGAAACCCAGGAGGAGGTTGATTATTACTGGAATGCCCTGATAGCTGACAGCGGCGAAGAAGGCCCTTGCAGTTGGTTGAAGGACAAATACGGCGTATCGTGGCAGGTGGCACCCGAAATACTTCCCCGCCTGATGAGCGATCCGGATCCGAAAAAGGCATCGGCAGTAATGCAGGCCATGATGAAAATGAAGAAGATCATTATTAAAGATATACAGGCAGCTTACGATAATGCCTGATCAAAGGTCAAATAAAAAAAGGAGGGTGTCTCAAAAGGTCCCCCTCTTTTTTTATTTACAAAACCGGAAGCGCTGAACAGATCACTTGCCTTATTTTAGTTGAAGTATGCGACCTGAAATTAAATCTTAAAAATATTTTTAGTATGATGTCCAATTGGTGTTACCTCAGGCATTATTGAGGTATAAAACAAAATTAACATCAATAAAAATGGAATCAAGAATCAATTTTTTCGAAAAAGGTGCAAACGCTATGAAGGCGATGTACGGTTTAGGGGCTTACCTTGCTAAATCGCCGGTTGAACAAAAACTGCTGCATTTGCTTTACTTCCGTGTATCACAAATAAATGGTTGTGCCTATTGCCTGGATATGCATTCAAAAGACCTGCGCGCTGCCGGTGAAACAGAGCAACGCCTGTATATGCTGGATGCCTGGCGCGAGGGAACGGTATATACCAACCGTGAGCGCGCCGCCCTTGCTTTTGCCGAGGGGATTACCAAAACCCATGTTAGTGATGAGGTTTATGCCGCCGCTGCAACCGAATTTACAGAACAGGAATTGGTGGACTTGACGGTAGCTATTATAACCATTAATAGTTATAATCGCATTAACATCGCGTTTCAAACTCCTGCAGGCGATTATAAACCCGGACAGTTTAAATCGTAACTACAAGTTTAACAGGATTAGTTATAAATTCACACATTAATAAACAGCAAGACCATGGATCATAATAACGAGTTTGTTTTTTTATTCCGTCAGCCGGCTTTAAACCACAGCCCGGAAAAGCAAAAGGAAATTAACAAAAAATGGATGGACTGGATTGGCGGTATCGCCGCGCAGGGCAAAATAGCAGCCAATGGCATGCACTTAACTCCGGGCGGCGCCGTTTTAAAAGCCGGCGGGGTAGTTACCGATGGCCCTTTTGTAGAGATCAGGGAAATACTAGGCGGCTTTATTGTAGTTAAAGCCGATACCCTGGACGATGCCATTACCATGGCACATGGCTGCCCGGCTTTTGATGAGGGAGGCAGTGTAGAGATCAGGACCGCATTTCCCGAATAACCGATTATAACCCCGGCAGCGTTTACCAGCCGGGGTTAAATAAACAAAATGGAACAATACCAGGCCGCGATAAAGCATTTATTTAAGCAGGAGTTTGCCAAAATGGTAGCGGTGATCAGCAAGCTATATGGCTTGCAGTATATTGAAATTGCCGAAGACATTGTTACCGAAACTTTTTTAGTGGCTACCGAAACCTGGGAACATAAAGGTATCCCGCTTAACCCGGCTGCCTGGTTATATACCGTGGCCAAACAAAAAACGCTGCAGCATTTCAGGCGCGATAAAATATACAATGAAAAGGTATTACCGCAGTTAAGCTTGCAGCAAACGGAGCACGAAGAAATATCCGAATTGAACTTCTCTTACCAAAATATTAAGGATAGCCAGTTGCAAATGCTTTTTGCTATATGCACACCGGCAATTGCCAGCGAGGCGCAGATAGGCCTGGCTTTACGCATCCTTTGCGGTTTTGGGATCGATGAAATTGCCGAGGCGTTTTTATCTAACAAAGAAACGATCAATAAACGTTTATTCCGCGCTAAGGAAAAATTACGCAATGAAAAGATACAACTTGAGTTTCCGCCCGAAAACGAGATAGCCGGGCGGTTGGCTAATGTGCTGCATGTTATTTACCTGCTTTTTAGCGAAGGCTATTATTCTAAAACCCAAAATGAGATATTGCGTAAGGATCTGTGCATTGAAGCTTTGCGCTTAGGTTTAATGCTAACCGATTACGATAAAACCAATTTGCCTAAAACCAACGCCCTGGTAGCGCTCATGTGTTTCCACGCCTCGCGGTTTAATGCGCGCCAGGCCGGCGCGGAAGCGCTGATACTTTATGCGCAACAGGATACCGCGCTTTGGGATAAGCAATTGATCAACCAGGGGATCCATTTCTTAAACTTATCTGCACAGGGGACCGAGGTTACCTCGTATCACCTGGAAGCGCGTATTGCCTATTGGCATAGCAGACAGGAAGATACTCCCGAAAAATGGGGAAGCATTTTGCAACTATATAACCGGCTATTGCTTATCAATTACTCGCCCATTGTTGCGCTTAACCGTACTTACGCGTTGTATAAAGCCAATGGCCCACAGGAAGCATTGCCCGAAGCGGAGAAGCTAAAACTGGAACATATCCATTTTTATCACCTGTTACTGGGCGAACTTTATAAAAGCACCGATAAGGAAAAGACAAAAAGTAGTTATGAAAAAGCTAAAGCTTTAGCCAAAACCCAGGCAGAGAAGCAGGGCATACAAGATAAGATCGACCAGCTTATACGATAAGTTCAAGCAGAGGTTGTTCACCTGATTGACACTGTAATGTTTTTTTCGAATAGATATATTCGGGTATAAAGAACAATCGATTGTTTTTTATATTTTGCATCATGAAAAAATATCTGTCGATATTTGGCCTTTGGTTTTGTCAAATGCTGACATTTGCCAGCGTCGTCACATTAGCCAAAGATCGCATCGTTGTAGCGCAGGATGGCAGCGGCGATTATCGAACCGTGCAAACTGCTATCAATGCTGTACCTGATCACAGTACCCGCACCATTACTATCTTTATAAAAAAGGGAACCTATAAGGAAAAGATCACCTTGCCGGAAGCTAAAACAAATGTAACCCTGGTAGGCGAAAGCCGCGATGAAACCATTATCACTTACGATGATTTTGCCTCTAAGCCCGATAGCGCGGGCAAAAATATCGGTACATCGGGATCATCAAGCTTTTTTGTTTACGGGAACGATTTTACGGCGGTCAACCTCACCTTTCAAAACTCGGCGGGGCCGGTAGGGCAGGCCGTGGCTATGCGGGTAACGGGCACCCGGGCTTATTTTCAAAATTGCCGCTTCTTAGGTTTTCAGGATACGCTTTATACGCATGGCTTCGGCACGGTTGAACTTTACAGGGGCTGCTACATAGAGGGTACGGTCGATTTTATTTTCGGCGCGGCGACGGCCTGGTTTGAGGATTGTTCTATCTTTTGTAAACGGGGAGGCGGCTATATCAGCGCCGCGGCTACGCCTGATACGGTTAAATATGGATATGTATTTTACAACTGCCATATTTCAGGCGATGTACCTGCCCATTCCGTTTACCTCGGCCGTCCCTGGAGGCCTTATGCCAAAACGGTTTACATTCAATGCGATCTGGGCGACCGTATCATTCCCGCTGCCTGGATGGAGTGGAGTAATAAGGACAATAAAGCGACAACCTACTATGCGCGTTATAACAATAAGGGCGATAAGGAGTTGAGCCCGCCAACTTGGACGCACATGCTTACCGATAAGGAAGCAAAGCAATACCAGCGCGCGCAGGTGCTGGGCGATTGGGATCCGCGGTTTATTAAATAGCTTTATAAACCGGGCAAATGTTAAATAATACCATTATCTGAATACACGGTAATAGTATTAAATTTAGATTTGATAAATGGCGCACCATAAACATAAATATCTGCTGCTTGCCTTACTGTTGATAACAATTACAGTATTCGCGCAGCCCAAGGCCATTGTAGAGCATTATTCTACAGATGACGGGCTGTCGCACGTGGCGGTAAACTGTATAATCAAAGATCAGCAGGGGTTTATGTGGTTCTCTACCTGGAACGGGATCAACCGCTTTGATGGCAGCCGCTTTATTTCCTATAAATCCGTCCCGGGCGACCGCTCACCGCTGAAGAATGACCGCATAGACGCGATAGTTGACGGCGACGTTGACCACTTATGGTTGAAAAGTTACGACAGCCAGATCTACAGTTTTAATAAGGCCAGCGGGAAGATATCGCCGTTAAACACGGTCTTCCCGGCAGCCATACGGGCTAAGCTTAAATTTAAAAATGTACTTGCATCCAACGATGGACAATTGTGGTTGGAATCGGCCGGTTTGGGCATATTTTATTTCCCCGATGCTTATAATACCCCCGCCAACTATACCCGGTATTATAGCGGACGTAACGCAGACAGGTGGATCGCTTCAAACGATATCAATTTTTTCCATATCGATCATAATCAAAATGTTTGGATAGGTACTGCCGGTGGACTAACACTACTGAAAAAAGAAAGGGACTCTTTTCAGCCGGCCAGCCAGGTAGTTAAAAATGACCCGGTTACCGATATTACCGAGGGGGACCGCTTTTTATATACGGTAAGTGCCGGTGGGCAGCTTTATGTAACTGATAAGCATACCGGCCATACCATTGTAAAACGCATTGCAAACTCCCGGATCAATAATACCCTCATCTCCCGGAAGCGGGATGTTTTGTATGCCTCGGGATCCGATGGAGATCTATTTGAATGCGATCTGCAAAACTTCGCGGTAAGGAAGATCGCGAAAGCCTCAGCAGAGATATTCACCCTGTTTGAAGACAGCAAAGGCAGTTTATGGATAGAACCGGCCAAAGAAGGCGTGCTTCGTTACGATCCGCAAAGTGGGGCGTTAAAATTTTATAGCCAGCTTACAGATGCTAACTCAAGGTTTATCGGGAACCATTACCAGGTGTTTGAAGACAAGAACGGGCTGGTATGGATAGCTATGAAGAAGGGCGGCTTTGGTTATTATGATACGGCAAAGGACCAGGTTCTTTATTTTTTTGATGATCCAAACGACCCGAACCGTAAATTCTCTAACAATGTAGCCCATTGGTATTACGACCCTGCCGGTGTATTATGGCTGGTAACCAACGAACATGAGTTGGAAAAAGTTGTTTTCCAGCAAAGTAACTTTCAGCAATATAAGCTTGAAACACACGGACGGTTTAAATCTGAAAACGATGTGCGAGGCCTTGCTGTAGACCGGAAGGGGCGCATATGGGTAGGCACCAAGGGTAATAAGCTTTATGTTTTACAAAATGGCAATAAACTAAGCAACGTATTTACCAACGAGCCGGCAAGCGGGTTGGGGCAGGTTTATACCATTACACCCGATTCGGGCGGCGCGGTGTGGATGGGCACCAAAAGTAACGGCTTGTATAAGGCCGAACCGGTTAACGCTGATGGAACCACTTACAAGCTGATCCACTATCAGGCTGATGATAATGATAAGCACAGTATATCCAGTAATCAGATCTATACCGTTTTGCAGGATAGCCGTGGCCGGATATGGGCCGGTAGCTTTGATGGCGGACTGAACCTGTTTGTTTCGAACGGAGGAGCGGCACACTTTGTACGCCAGGCCGATTTACTGAAAGGCGTACCGCAGGGGGCTTTTAATAAAATAAGAAAAATGTCGCTGGATGGTGCCGGGAATATTTGGGTGGCCACTACCGATGGCATAATGGTGATCCAGGCCCAGTCAGATCAGTTGCCATTCCGGGCGAAAACTTATAGTAAGGTAGCCGGCGATATTACCAGCCTTGGCAGTAACGATGTGCAATACGTTTACCGCGACGACAAAAATACCATGTGGCTGGGCACATCAGGCGGCGGGCTGAGTAAAGCTATGGGGAACGATCCGCTGAATAGCCTGAAGTTTCAAAACTATACATCCCGCGATGGCTTGTTTAACGATTATATCGTGAGCCTTGCCAGCGATGCGGATGATAACCTGTGGCTCGCTTCGCAAACAGGTTTAACCCGCTTCAACCCCTCATCGGGCGAGTTTCGTACTTACGATAGTTCAGATGGGATCCCGCGGACGGTGTTTTCAGAGTCGGCCTGTATAAAAATGCCGCAGAGCGGTATTGTTTTTGGTACCATGAGCGGCTTGCTCTCCTTTGATCCGGAACAACTGACCGATCAGCGCATTTTTGGCCGGATAGTTTTTACAAATGTACAGGTCAACAACCAGGATATCGCCCTGCTGGATAATAGCTCGCTGTTAGCTCACCAGGTTAACGAGTTGGAATCGCTGCAGCTTAAATATGATCAAAGCACCGTTAGCTTTGACTACACGGTTTTGGATTATCGTTCGGGCAATAAGCAAAACTATATGTTCAGGCTTGCCGGTTTTGATACCGTTTGGCGAAGCAGCCGCGGGTTTCAACGGACAACGTATACCAATCTGCCTCCCGGGCAATATAAATTTGAAATGAAGTGTGTTAGTCCCGGTCTTTACACTAACACGCCTTACCGAAGCCTCATTATTAATATTTTGCCGCCGCCCTGGCTTACCTGGTGGGCTTACCTGCTATATTTTGCCGTTGCAGTGGTCATTTTTGTATTGATCAGGAAGAATACGCTAACCATGCTGCGGTTGCGGCAAAGTATTGCTGTAGAGCAGCATATCGCCACTTTAAAAACAACGTTCTTTACCAATATCTCGCACGAATTGCGTACGCCGCTTACCCTCATCATTAACCCGATAACGGCCATAGCGGAAACCGAAAACCTGAGCGAAAATGGTAAGGAATATATTTCCATTGTACAGAAGAACGCTTCCCGTATCATGCGGTTCATTAACCAATTGCTCGATTTGCGTAAGGTGCAAAGCGGCAAAGCTGTAATGAATTACCAGCAGATAGAACTGATTGGGTTTATAAAGGATGTTGGCAGCTATTTTGCCGAAATTGCTAAGGAAAAAAATATCTCTCAAACGCTTAACAGCAACGTAAATGAGATCACCTGCCGCATTGATCCCGAAAAAATAGACATTGTGCTTTATAATATATTGGCTAATGCCTACAAATTTTCGCCGCCGGGTAAGCATATTGATATTGATGTATACGCGAAGGACGAAATAATTAAAATACTTATCTCGGACGAGGCCGGTGGCGTACCGCCCGATAATTTGAATGACCTGTTCAAACTGTTTTACGAGGGCGACCACCATCATCAAAAAGGTTCGGGCATCGGTTTGGCTTTATCGAAGGAAATGATTGCCCTGCACGAAGGTAAAATATGGGCCGACAACAATTATAAGGGCGGGCTTACCATCAGCATTGAACTGAAGAATATTAACGTTGTTGCTGCCCCGGTCATCGCGCCGGTCGAGCCGGCTTTGGCTACAGAAATGACCCTGGATGAAGCAATAGCTGATGTGGTTGAACACATGGAAGAGCATACCGGTAAGGAACAGATATTGCTTGTAGAAGATAATGCTGACCTGCGGGCATTCCTGCGTTTGCAAATTGATAATAAATATCGCCTGGAAACAGCCGAAGATGGCATTAAAGGTTTGGAACAGGCCCGGAAATTACTGCCCGACCTGATCATCAGCGATATTATGATGCCCGGAATGGATGGCATTACCATGCTGGAACAACTGAAGAATGATGAAACCACCAGCCATATCCCGGTAATCCTGCTTTCGGCAAAGCAGGCGGTTGAAGACCAGATACAAGGGCTACGCTATGGTGCCGATGCTTATATTACCAAGCCGTTCAATAATAACTTTTTAATCGCGACGATAGATAATATCATCGCTAAACGTAAATTATACTTCCAGTCTATCACCGGCGAAAAGCAGGCAATGGATATCAGCCCAAGTCCTGTGGTTATCACATCGCACGATGAATCCTTTTTGAAAAAACTGATAGGGATAGTAGAAGGTGGTATGCCCGACCCCGACTTTAATATCGACGCGGTAGCCGCCTTAATGAATATGAGCCGATCGCCGTTTTATAAAAAAATAAAGAGCCTTACCGGCTTAGCCCCCGTAGAGTTTATCCGTGAGATGCGCTTAAAACGCGCCCGGCAATATATGGACGCCGGCGAGACCGTAGTGAGCGATATTGCCTGTAAAGTGGGCTTTTATAACGTGAAATATTTTAGCACCTGCTTCAAAGATAAATTTGAAAAATCTCCGTCCGACTATATAAAAGGTATTCACGAATTGAGTATGGATAGTACACGGCCGTACTAATCAAATCAATTTTTAAACCTTTTAAACCAATTTTTAATCCCGCCGAAAAGCCATTTTCCTTAGGTTTGTTATTGTTGATACAATCGATTGCAGGATTTGGTTTTCTAAGTCAACTGCAATAAACCAATTATTTAACCTTGCCGGTATATAAACCAATACAGGCGCCTAAAACTTCGTTGTTATATGAGAAAAGCTTTACTTTTTTTCATGCCGCTGCCTATGCTGCATTTTGTTAGTGCGCTGCACAAACCCCCATTGATCTTCCGTACGTCCGTTATCCTTGTAAGTACATAGGGAGATAACCATCATCTCGCGGCCCAAACCATAGCACCTTATTTAATAAACCATTTATAAAACCTATTAATTATGAATTTTTTTACTCAATTGCTAACCGGCTCCCAACACCGGCATCAAAAAACTCAACGCATAAGGAGGCGCTTTTTATTAAGCGTGGCCTTTGTTTTAATGATGGTTGCGCAGGTATTTGCGCAGGCAGATAAAACAGTAAGCGGTACCGTGCGCGATGAACAGGGGCAAACCTTGCCCGGCGTTAGTGTAAGCCTTAAAGGCACAAGTAACGGCACCCTTACTGATGTTAACGGGCATTATACTTTAAAAATTAGTAACCCGCAGGGCATCCTGGTGTTTTCCTTTGTAGGCTATACCAGCAGCGAAGTGGGTATCAGCGGTCGTACTACCGTTAATGTATCGATGAAGGAAACCATCCAAAACCTGAATGAGGTAGTGGTTATTGGTTACGGTACCGTAAAAAAACGCGACCTGACCGGTGCTGTTTCGTCAGTTAGCGGAAAGGATATCGCGGCCGTACCGGTAGCCAACGTGGCGCAGGCCATGCAGGGTAAATTACCAGGTGTAAATATCACCTCGCAGGACGGCCGTCCGGGTGGCGGCATCAACATTCGTGTACGCGGCGGGAGTTCTATTTCGCAAAGTAACCAGGCGCTGATACTGATTGATGGTATCCCGGGTAACTTAAGCGATATCCCCGGCGACCAGGTGGAGAGCATTGATGTGTTAAAGGATGCGTCATCAACAGCCATTTACGGTTCGCGTGGTGCTAACGGTGTGGTTTTGGTTACCACAAAAACGGCAAAGGCCGGCAAAACAACGGTGAGTTACAATGGCTATGCTAAAATTAATACCCCAATTAAATATTTAGAAGCTTTAAGTCCTTACGAATACTTAAAATATGTATGGGCTAACGCTGCTGCCAACGCGGCCGCTTATCAAACACCGTTTGAGCAGTTGTATGGCCTTGGTGCCAACGCGGGCAGCAATACGGGCGGTATAGAAAGTTATCGCAACCTGGCAACAAATGATATCCAGAAGCAAGCTTATAAGCAATCCGTATCATGGAACCACTCTCTTACGGTTGCCGGTGGTACAGAAAAAACAAAGGTGTTGTTTAATGCCACCTACTTAGATGATGAGGGGATGAAACTGCGGTCGTATCAACGCCGTGCAACAGCGCAATTGAAGATAAACCAAAAGTTGTACGATAATGTTCAGTTTGATATAAACACCCGCTACTCAAACACCCCAACCATGGGCGATGAGAGCGTAAGCAGCGGCGGCGGGTCGATACTTTCGTCGGCATATCAATTCCGCCCTATCGCTACTAACCAAATTTTAGGCAATCTGGGCGCTTTAACTGCCAGTAATAACATATCGCAATACGGAAAAAATGTTTTGTGGGATAATTACAACCCCGTAAACCGTATTGCCGATTACGAACCGCTTACACTCTCTCAAAACTTTGTGGGCATAGCCTCATTAAACTGGGAGATAATTAAAGGCTTAACCTACCATACCGATTTTAGCGGTAACGGCTCATGGGGGCAGCGCAAATATTGGTCGGGGGCCATTTATAATGGCGGCTTTACCGATGACGCTACAGGGAATAAATTGTATGCCGGTAACGTCGACTATCGTAAAAGCGATAGCTGGGGCATGCGCTGGGCAAATACTTTAAATTACGAGTTCGTCATCAACAACGATCATAAAATAAACGTTTTGGCCGGTACCGAGTTTTCTAACTCGGGCGGCACGGGCCTTTCTGTGCAGGCAAACCACTTTCCATCAAATTACACCAAGGAAACTGCCTTTGCCCAAATTAACCAGTACGATAAGACGGCCGGTTCCATCACTACTTCATCAAGCGTAAATACGCCAGACCGCCTTAACTCATACTTCGGCCGTTTGATGTATAGCTTTATGGATAAATACTTACTGACCGGTACATTCCGCGCAGATGGATCTTCTAAATTTAATCCTAATAATCGCTGGGGATACTTCCCGGGCGGCGCATTCGCCTGGAGGGTATCACAGGAAAACTTCCTGAAGAATGTAAACTGGGTGAACGATCTGAAGCTGCGTGTATCATACGGTACGGTGGGTAACAACAATATCCCTTCGGGCGTAACCACACAATCATGGGGTGCAGTAACCGATGCCCGCGCGCAGTACGAAAGCAATCACCAGCTTTTGGCTGCTTACCAGTTAAGCACACCCAGCATCTTGTCTAATCCGAACCTGAAATGGGAAACTTCCCTAACACGCAATATCGGTACTGATTTTACGCTGTTTGGCGAAAAATTGTCGGGCACGGTTGATGTTTACTGGAATACAACCAAAGACCTGTTGCTGCAAACATCGGTTACAGGTATTACCGGTTTCACCTACGCTTATGCCAATATTGGACAGGTAAGCAACAAGGGTGTCGAGATATCGCTTTTAGGCACCGTATTTAAAAATAAAGACTGGAGAGTAACGGCCGGCGGCAACATCAACTTTAATAGAAACAATGTAGATAAGCTTGCAGATAACGTAACAGGCCTTTACGGTTCGGCATGGAATGGCAGCGCGACTTATCCGGCGTCTGATTATCAGTTGGTAGTAGGGCGTCCGGTTGGTTTGATTCGTGGTTTGGTTTATGATGGTTTTTACACGCCTAACGATTTTAATTATAACAACGGCCTGTATACGCTTAAGGCAGGTGTGCCCGATCTTACAACTTCTTCGGGAGGTGTTACGCACGGTATTAATACCGGTACCGACCGTCCGACAGGACAGATCGCTTACCCCGGCTTGCCGAAGTATAAAGACATTAACGGCGATGGTAAGATAGATGATAAGGACTTAGGCATTATTGCTAACACTTCGCCTAAGTTTACAGGGGGCTTTAACGTTAGGGTTAGTTATAAAAATATCGATATGGGGCTGAATTTTAATTACAGCTACGGTAACGACGTATTTAACGCTAATAAGCTGTTGTCGTTATATGGCCCTAAGGAAGCAGGCGTATATCAGAACAAGCTTGCCTTTATGGCCAATTCGTACAAAATATATAATGTGGTTAACGGTGCGCTGGTGCGCTTAAAAACACCAGATGAATTTAACGCGGCAAATACCAATGCCAGCTATCCTTTATCGTATAGCGAAACCGGGGTTACATCAACCCTGGGCATCGAAAAGGGTTCGTACCTGCGTTTAAATACCTTAACTTTAGGGTATACGCTGCCAAAATCGGTATTAGCAAGCGCGCATTTAAGCAACCTGCGTATATACGGTAGTGTTTATAATTTAATGACGATAACCGGTTACAGCGGCCTCGATCCGGAAGTTGGAACTAATGATAATGCCAACAACGCGGTTTATCCTACACCTGGGTTCGACTATGGCGCTTATCCGCGTGCCCGTTCGTTTGTATTTGGTGTAAACCTTAACTTTTAATTATTAAAAACACAAAAAACATGAAAACATATATTAAATATATAGCCGCAGTTGTCTTGTGTCTATCTTTTACCGAGTGTAAAAAAAGCTTTTTAGATGTAACATCACCGTCAAGCGTCGACGATAGTTTTGTTACCACTACAACTACCGAAACCTTTAAAGCACTATCGTGGTGCTATGCCAACTACAGGCAAAACTGTATTATGGGTGTGTACCGCTGGAATGACCCCATCGGATCGGATGCGGAATATTACCCGGAAGACGGATCATCCAATAATGTTAATGCCATAGGCCGTTCCGATCAGTTAGGGGCCGATGCTGTTGCCGGTGGTTTTAACGGCCTTTATCAAACACTGGCGCTGGCCAGCCGTTTGGCTAATGTTATTGCCGCCAAAGATCAGTATAAGGCCGACGCGGCTGCCGGTAAAGCTACCGATTGGACTCAATTATATGGCGAAGCGATAACCATGAGGGCGTTTTGCTATTTTCAATTGACATTACACTTTGGCGATGTGCCCTATGGTTACGAAAATACCGGCGCCGATGAATATTCGTTGAGTTCCCGTTTTGATATTTACGACAAATTGATCGCCGACCTTCAGAAAGTTGAGCCGCTAATGTACAACCTGGGCCAGGGCGGTATTAACCAGGAACGCATGTCGCGTACCTATGCGGATGCTTTGATAGGCCAGATCGCGCTTTTTTCAGGCGGTTATCAAACCATCCGTACCGATGTTACCGGTTTATATGGCACAGTTGCCTTTGATAAAAAAGGTAACGAAGCGAACAAATGCGTATACGCCCGTCGCCAGGATTATAAAACCTATTATCAAACAGCCAAAACCTATTTGCAAAAGGCGCTTGATAATAAAGGTACCGCCGGTTTAATTGTTGCCGACACCAGGGGAGCGGGTATCAACAACCCATTCCAGCTACATTTCCAAAATTTTGCAAACTTAACAGTAAGCCCCGAATCGGTATTTGAAATAGGGAATGTGAACGGAGCACTGGCAGCAACCACCAGCGAATATCCATACGCTTTCGGGCGCCCGTCTGACGGTGGCAGCCCTGCGGCGCCTTCTAAAGTATTCGGCGCGCTTCGTATCATACCAACGGTTTATTATGGCGAGTATTTAAATGCCGATAAGCGTCGCGATGCCAGCGTGGCTGTTACCTGCAGCAACGGCGATGGTAACGAGAAGATGGTGACCTTTGTACCCGGCAGTAAAAGTGCTGGGGGCATTGCAACTAATAAATGGGATGATAACCGCATGAACCCACCTTATGTTGCCGCTCAGCGTAACTCGGGGATGAACTGGACCATTTTACGTATGGCCGACGTTATTTTAATGCTGGCCGAAGTTAAGGCCGAGTTGGGCGAAAACGATGCCGTTACCCTGGTTAACCAGATTAGGGAAAGGGCCTTTGGAAATGCCAAATACGATATACCTGCACTAAGCGGTCAGGCCTTGAAAGACGCGATATTACAGGAACGTAAACTTGAGCTGTTGGGCGAGGGTACGCGCCGCTGGGATATGATCCGTTCGGGTACTTATTCTGAGCGGGCGATAGCTATCCAACAGGAAATGGCTACAACGATTAACGATCTGAAAACCCAGGGATACCACCACTTTACCAACGGTAATGATTTCCCTGCTTATATCTGGATCAAAAAAGTGGCTTTAACCAACCCGCTGACATTTGATACGCCGGCCGATACGGTTGGTAACCCGGCCGCTTACCCGGGATGGCGCGGTCAGTACGATTATACTAAAATTGCTTCGGTAGCAAGTAAGGTAACCGGTACAACCCATAATATCGCTATACAGGGCTTGTTCCGCTATATCAACCCAAGCAGTGCCGAAGCAACCGCTTTACAGGCTGCAGGTTATACCAAAACCAACTGGGGTGTTGATATGGCTAATGCCGTTACGGTATACCAAAGAAACATCCTTTCGGGTATCACTTCAGCCGGCGATCCGCCACGTATCTACTGGCCGATCCCTTCTGAAACCTTAAGCAAATCTAAAGGGAAGGTTACCAACGGCTATGGATTAGCACAACAGTAAATAAAGTCTCTTCTTAAGAATCGATAAAAAAGACCGGTCGCAATTTGCAGCCGGCCTTTTTTACAGCTGAAAATATCTGATTTTAATAAGCTGAAATATTGTTTTTCAGCGCAAATATCACTAATCCTGTTCTTGATTTCAGGTCGAGTTTCTGGAACAGAGCATCGCGGTAATTGTCAATAGTATGCGGACTAAGGCACATTTTACCCGCTATTTCCTTATAAGTTAACTCGGAACAGCACATTTCTAAAAACTTAATTTCATTGGCTGTTAAATCGGCAATAGGGTCGGGGGCCTTCACATCGTCCTGGATGGAACGTAATAACTTACCCGATACCAGTTCGTTTAAAAAATAATCATGCTCGGCAATGGTTTTAATGGCATACATCAGGTCAGAGGCGTTCGATTCTTTTAAAATGTAGCCTCCGGCGCCGCATTTCAGCATTTTAATTATCGGTTCATCATCCTCAAACATGCTTAGGGCAAGTACTTTTACCTGTGGGTAATTTTGCTTAAGCCAGCGGGTGGCTTCGTAACCATCAACCAAAGGCATGGTTATATCCATTAGTACCACATCAGGCAGCGGGTGGTGGGCTATTTTTTCTTTCATGGCGGCCCCGTTTGCCGCGTCGAACACGATGCTGATCTCTTCGTTTTCCAGGAGCAGCCGGCTGATGCCCTGCCTAAAAAGGGTATGGTCATCTACCACGGCTATCCGTATCTCTTTGCTTTGCATATTTTAAGGATAAGGTATTACAATTTTAATTTCGGTGCCGTTTTGGGCGGCAATACTTACTTCGCCGCCAATAAGGGCTACACGCTTACGGATGTTGAACAAGCCCATCCCTTTCTTATCTTTAATAACATCTTCTTCAACAAATCCTTTACCATTGTCTTTTATTTGCATCACCAGGGTTTGCTCATCTTGCTGTAATACTACGTCAATGGCCGATGCTTCGGCATGGCGCACGGCGTTATTTAGTATCTCCTGGAAAATGCGGAACAGGATGATCTCTTTGTCGCTTTTCCGCCCGTCAGGTAGTTCGTAATTACTGTTGAATGAAATGGCGTGCAGATCGGCCGTTTTTAAATAGTCAAGTTCAAAACTGATGGCTTTGGCCAGCCCCATCCTGATCAATTCCTGGCCGTATATTAACCTGGAAAGCTGCCGGAGTTCTTTTATAGCGCGTTTTGCCAGCTGCGAGGCCGAATCTACTTTTTCGCGTAGTTTTAATGGGTCGTCGGGTTTAATAGCACTAAGGGTTACCACAGTTAAACTAAGTAACTGGCCAATATTATCGTGCAGGTGGCCTGCCAGTGTTTGCATGGTTTGCTCTTGTACTTCCATCTGGCTTTTCAGCAGTTCGTTCTCGAAACTGGTTTTTAACCAGGCCGTTTCCTGCTCGTGTCGCTTTTTTCGGTTATTGTACATTGCCACGTAAATAATAAGCGAAACCGGCGCGATCAGGAAGATCACGGATGCTAATCCGATGAGGAAGACGAAATCCTTTGACGATATCTGCATATAAAGGCGTACGACCAGTTTAAATATAAAAGTACGTTAAGCATACTAAACACGATATACCTTGCCGAGTGGCCAACGCCCGGCGTTTGGTCTTGAACGAGGTACCTGAAGAAAAGGTTACAGGCTATACCTGCAAAATAAAAGCAAATGGTGCCGTTAACCCACCAAAACGGGGCGTACGCGGCCAATTGTCTCGATCGTTTTTCTCTCAGCAGCAAATAATAAAAATAAACGGATGCCAAAATTAACCCGACCGACATAACAGTAGATGAAACCGACACATAAGCGCCGAAGTGCTTACTTATAAGTTCGGCAAAATAGAATAGGGCGAAAGCGATCAGCCAGCCGATCAACAGTTTTTTTGTATCGTGATAAGTTTTATACAAAAAATAAAAGAAGTAATACTGTACCAGGCATTCTATCAGCAGAAATACATTATAGATCATATAGTTGGGGAGTTGCATTTGGTCGCGTACATAGATGCCCCCCATTTCAACTATCACAGTGGTCAGCAAAAAAAAGATAAAGAGCCGCCATGCGGGCTCTTTATCTTTATATAAACAAGCTAAGCTTAGCAAAAAGCAAACAGCTTCGGCTGTGGTATTAACTGTTATATAGGCCGGCATGGTTTATTGATTATCTAATAAAGTAGCGCCTATAGTATTACACTTGGCTGGTGGCGGGCATAACTCGCCCTGGTTCTCGGGTTCGGCCATCAATATGCCGCCTTTTTTTCCGTTATGGGGTTTGTTGGAGAAGTAATCGATATGCAAATTTTGCGATGCATAGGTTGAAACCATTACCAGCGTGGCATAATCCCAATAATTGGCATTGATCATCTTCATATCGGGTTTCAGTTCCTTATCGTAAGCAGCCATATAAAAGCGAACACCATCGCCTCCTTCGCTTTGAATACTATCTACCAGTGCTTTCAATTGCTTTACGCTAAACCATACACAGCGTGTATCGGGTAACAGCAGCCCGCCTCTGTTTAAATGGTTAGCCCGCTGGTTAAAATTATTGACCAAACGCCTGGCGGTAGCTTCGTTAATTACACTGGTAAGTGGTTGAGGCTTTGCTACCGCCTGTTCATTATTGGTTTTTTTAGAAGTGCAGGCGTTCAAGGTCATGGTAACAAGTAAAATTACCGGCAAAAGTAGGTTTGTCTTTTTCATCATGAAGGGAATTAGGTGGATATAATTGTGTGATTTAATGGTTAAATATAAGGAATGCTTTTTGCAAAGTAATTAATCAATACTTAATAATGGGAGGGTTGAATCTCCTTTTTGCATGCCTTAAATCAGCTTTTATTAGTGGGTTAATTATCTTTTAACCAATCTTTAAAATAGCTTTTAATAACCCCTTTTACAGCCTGTTACATCTTTAATAGCCACGCTACCTTAGCTATGCTGTATATGCCCGGCATCACCGCAGCATCAATTAATCTTAGTCAATTAACCTGCTAAACTCTTAAACAAAATGAAAAACACCGACGTATTTAACGACTTTGATATGGTTGTTAGCATTACCGAAAAAACCATTAACGATCAGCTTACCCATTTGCTAAGAATGGGCACCATTCATCCCGAGCTGATCATTATTCAGACTTATGATAAGAAGACTAAGAAGTACGCCTTTAAGGTCTGCAAATCAACCGACGAGATTCCGCTGAATGATGAAGGTGGCCCCGTACGCCCTACTATCTCGGTAGATATACAACCCCAGGTCACCATTAGCAGCAGTGGCAAGATCATCACCTTTATCATAAAATTTTTAGATGGTAATGCCTGGTTTTGGGACCAACCCGGCCCTGACGCCGAACTGGTAAAGTACGATGCCAAAGGCTGGCAATATGCCATTGCCATAAATATGGCCCTTACCCAATTGCCAAAGGATGGCTCAGGAAATATTAAAGCGCCCGATTTTGTTAAAAATCAACTGGATAAGTTTACATCTAACATGTTTGATATCAGTCATCTGTTTATGGATTTCCAGGCTACAGACCTGATGAGTTACGACCCAATAAAAACCAAAACCGACTCGGCCGGCGATTTTGGGAAAGAGCAGCTGGTAAACTTCATGAAGGCCTACCTGACATGGCTGACCGAAACCGGCAACCCCTATATTTTAGGATACAGCATCACTCAAAACGACAAAACAACGGTGTCTAAAGACGAAAAGGTACCCGATAGCCTCAGGCCCACCGGAACCACTTTCACCATGTTTAACGATAATAAAAACCCGGCTTTAAGCACACTAAACTTTGCCCTGGTTACTAAAGGCGGTTATGGTAAGATCAAAAAGAATCCGGACATTTTTGATACCAACTGGATATCGCCACAAGACCAATGCGACGCGAAAATGATCTACGCGGCATCGCGCTTTAGCGAGGAGTTTGTGATGAAGCCCTTATTTAATAAACTGAATGATGATACCTATAACGCCCTGAAAGGTTCATTAACATTAGGCCCAAAAAAAAGCTACCAACAGGCCAGAAAGGCAACCTCTACAGGTTATAGCTTTGAGATATTTAACCAGGATGCTGTGAGTGATAAATATCAAAATAACCTTGAAGTAGCTATTACCAATCATCCGGCAGAAATACACTACGACGTTAAAGGAAATATATTTGTTAAGAAAATAAACACAACAAATATGGGGTTTTGCGAGGCAGAAGCTTCCGCGCAAGCGTCAACAGGGTGGCACGCTAATTTTATCGTTAAAGTAGCAAAGGATAAAGACGGTAACCCAGCCTTAGCGTTCGAGCAATTCGTCAGTATCGACTCGCATAATGCCAGCACCGACAAAAATGGCTGCGCTAAATTCTGGAGTGCAATTGGAGATATTTTAGATGCATTGCTTAGTGTTTTTAAAATTTTCGACCTGGGCTCTTTAACCAGCATCATAACAAATGTATTCCGGACCAATATACCGGGTATCGGTGATATCAATGTAGCTTTAGGCAATTTAGATAACAGCTTTAATGGCGCGGTTATGTTACCGGCGGGTGGGGTGTTCTTTTTCAAAAACCCTTCAGCCGATGCTACAGGCAACGTATCATTATCATTAACCTACAAAACAGATTCTAAAGTAGCGGCTACAGCCAGGAAATTCCAGCAAAAATTTATGGCATTAAAAGGCAAGCGTAGGGTTAGCCTGGCAGCTATTAAATAACAGCAAGGATACTGAATCACTAATTTCTTCACCTTAAAATCAGACCAAAAATGTTTTCACTTAATAACAACGCGGTATTAAATGATGCCGATGTAATAAAGCTTTCTGCCCAGGGCAAAGCGTTTTCTGATGTAAATGTAACTGTTGCGGCAGAACTGATGAAAAATCAGCAGCAAACTTCGCCCTTAGACCCTACCGGAAATATAGAGGTGGGGCAGGATAACAAAGGCTGGCCCATGATTTTTACCATAGGTACCGATAAAAAGTTTTACCTGATGAAGCTTGATAGTTCGGTTGCCGGCGGTTATAGCATGATAAATTTAAGCGATAGTTTAGGCGCCGGCATGGAAGCTATTGCTTTTGCCATGACACAAGACAATAAAGGCAAAATATCCATTACACTGGCTATGGCGAAAAAAGGCGGCGGCGATACGATACTTTATGCGGCGTCGAGGCTTTCAAATAATTACGCCGAAACCGATTGGGCAAATTTTTCATCGCTTGCCCGCAAGGTTGAGGGTGCAAACCCGGCCTTTAAGGTTGAGCAAATGCTGATGAGCATTACCGATGACGGAAAAGCGCCGGTGAGTGTAATTGCCGGTAACCTTAAAGGGTATAAATATTATTACCTGCTTGATGGGACGGGCACCGCCGTTAAATATGAATTTCCGGAAGATGTGAAGAAGCATCCGGATAGCCTGAAGGATATTGCTATTGGTTACGCTTTTGGTCAAACCGGTATCTTTTTTATATACGATATTGGCGAAACCCAAACATTGGCCTGTACAACGCTTGCTGATCCTGGTTTAGGCTCTTTGAGCTATGATTACAGCCCCGGCAACGACGATATCCCCGAGCCGTTCCGTTATCTTACTTATAACTGTATTACTACACCAACCGGTTCAAAAAACAAGCCCATCTCTATCTGTTCCGATATTTTTGTGGGTTCGCCAGCGGGAGTATACTGCTTTAAAAACGCGAGCGTAAATAAATGTCAGCTGGTAACAGATAAAATAAAAGATGTGCACCAGCTTACCATAACGCAGGATAAAGATAGTATAGTGGTATGGGCATCAGTTGCCGGTAATAAACTATATTATGTATATGGCAAAAAAGAAGCGAATGGCGAAAGGTATATATGGAACGACCCTGTGTTGTTTAAAGAAGGCGTATTGCAGATTGCCCCCATGCGCAACTCGGTACGTAAGGGTAACGAATTGTACCTGGTAGGGCAGGATAAAAGCATCCATCATTACTGGCAGGATGCAGGAACGACCTTATGGAGCCAACAGACAATTAACGTTGCCGACCAAAACGATATCATCGAATTTAACTCCTATACCACTCATTTGCATTTTGAAGATAGTAAGGGTAAAGCACTGATAGAAGAGAAAGTAAAGATCACAGCTTCGGAATGGGTTTATGTAACTATAAATGGGTTTATTTATAGCCTCGACAAGGGTAGCAGTGCCGAGGTAAGCACCGATATTATGGGTAATGTTACCATTATTACCCTTACCGATGATATTGCCTGCCCCATCTACCATTTAACGGCCGACTGGCTGGATAAAACGTTGAATATTTATCCTAATGCCAAAGTTACCCGCGGCCTGGCCGATATCAGAACAGGGGCCGATTTAAAGAATGCTAAGACTGAGGATGGGAAACCGGTTTTAACCAATAGCAGCTATAACAACCAAACATTGGATGGTGTTGCAGGCCAGATCTCGCAGCTTGCCGATAAGAGCGGGCAGATAAAAGGAACCCTTAAGAGCGGATCGCGCCCGTATACCTTTACCGCCGTGGAAAATAAAGGTGTATTACATACCGGTAACCTAAGTATTAACAGCATCCCCGATAAGTTTATGTTTAGTTATGGCAAAGCAGGGTCCTTAGCCCTGGTTGCCGCACCGGGCGATATCTTTAATGATATTAAAAACTTTGCCGGCGATGCGCTGCATTACCTGGAGACGTTTGTAAATACCACGATCAAAGCGATAGAAAAAGGGCTGGTTGTATTAGAGAACGGGATAAAGTTTGTATTAAAAAAGATAGACGAGGGCTTACAGTTTGTGCTGGAGATTGGCGACAAGATACTCAACATTGTGTTAGATACGCTGGGAGCGGTATTTAAAGCATTAAACTGGGTGTTGAAGCTGGTTGGCATCGACCTTGAAAAAATACTGGAATGGCTTGGTAAACTGATAGGATGGACAGACATCCTGGAAACCAGCGACAAGATCTGCGATATGATCAATAACGGTTTTGATATTATTGCGGGCACCGGCGATGTGCTGCGCGATAAAGTTACCGGTATATTCCGCGATATTGAAGTTGCCATTGGGGGCGAAGATCTGGTTAATAAACTGGGCGAAGTTGGTAAAACTAACCAAACTGACGGGCGAAGTGGCGCCTTGCAAAACCCCGCCGGTAATTTTGTTAATTATCATTTAATTCATGGTCAATCGTCGCCAATGCTGTCTGCCGGTAATGATAATTTTGCCGAAGAGCTTGAAAGGGTATTTAAGAACCTGATCAAAAAGGAGATCTTCACCGCGGGCAAAGCCCTGGATATGATCGGCGACTTGCTTAGCCATATCTCAACCGATACCATAGGCCAGACGATAACAAGATTGTTTCAGATAATTGCCGTTACCGCGCTTGAAGAAGTAAAGCATGGTATTGTGGCTTTATTAAGCCTGTTAGAGTTAATGGTTAAAACCATAAAAGCGGCACTGAATACAAAAATGGATATTCCCATTTTAAGCGGCGTATTAAAACTACTGCTTGGTGGTCGCGAACTTACCATACTTCGCGTGGTATCTATTATGGTTGCCCTTCCATTGCGTATTATTTACCGGATAGCTACCGGCGATGCATTCCCGCATGAAAAAATGACGGTTATTGATGTTGGTGAAGCTCATGATATACTTAAGGAAAAACTAAATACATCGCCAAAGTTGTTAGCAGGTAGCGCGCAAACTACAGGTTTAACAGCCCCGCAAGAACAGGTTACCTATCAAGGCGCGTTATGGGTAATGGTAGTTTATGAAATTGCCCGTTTTTGCGAAGTAACCGTGGGGGCGTTTGATCTGTATAATAATTTAACCAGCAATGCGGTTGTAGCTGCGGGAAGCTGGCAGGACAACGTACGCAACAGGCGGGGCCAGTTATCAATAATTAAAACAGCGCTCGGCACATTGTGCACTGTACTAAATATGGCCAACTTGATTGAACTCCATAAAGCTAAAAAATCTGGCGGAAGTTTTAATATAACCGATGTTACCACTTATGAGTGGACCCAAGTGGCGTTGTCTTTAGCCAAGTCGGGCATGGGGGCGCTCAGCGCGTTGTCGGAGGGTGTAAAACCATATACCCGGGGCATTTCCGCCTTAATTTCTCTTGTGCTTAATATCCTTTTAATAGAGCAATTTACGCGCGAGGAAAAGATAAGGCCCAATAATCTCCGGTTTACTTCCAACTTGTTTTTAAACCTGTATAAAATGGTGTTGGATTGTCCGTTTAAGGTATCACACCCTAAAGCTGCAGCCGCCATTTGCATAGGCGATGCTTTAATGGGATATACCCATGTTGGCATTGTAGGTGCCCGCTGGTCTACCGATAATGATGACAAGGTTAGCTTTAAAATAATATAGGCAACTGTTTTTGTGAAAAGGCCGGTACTCAATAGTGACCGGCCTTTTGTGTTTTCTATCGATCCAACAATGTGAAATGGCTTTCTTTCACATCGCGCGAGTTTGGCCCGATGAATACTTTGAACTCGCCGGGTTCGGCAACATATTTCAGGTCTGCGTTGTAGAATTTTAGGTCGTTAACGCTGATAGTGAATTTCACCCCTTTACTTTCGCCCGGTTTAAGGCTTATCTTCTGGAAACCCTTTAACTCTTTTACTGGGCGGCTTATGCTGCCCACCATATCGCGGGTGTAAAGCTGTACGGTCTCTTTGCCTTCGCGGTCGCCGGTATTGGTAACGGTAACGCTGGCTGTAATGGTGCCACCGTTCTTAAGTGTCCCGCTGCTTAGCGTAACACCACCATAGTTAAAGTTGGTATAGCTTAAACCAAAGCCGAAAGGATAAAGCGGATCGTTACTTACATCCAAATAATTTGAACGGAACTTAGTGAACCACTTACCATCGGGCAACGGGCGGCCGGTATTTTTATGGCTGTAATAAATAGGTACCTGCCCTACGTTTTGCGGGAAAGTGATAGGCAGTTTGCCCGATGGGTTAACATCGCCAAAAAGCACATCGGCAATGGCATAAGCAGCCTGTGTGCCACCGAACCATACATTAAGGATGGCAGGAACGTTCTCGCTTTCCCATTTAATAGCCAATGGCCTGCCGGTAAATAGTACCAATACCACAGGCTTGCCTGTTTTTAACAAAGCGGCAAGCAGGCGTTGCTGTATGGCCGGTATCTGTATATTGCTACGGCTTGAACTCTCACCGCTCATTTCAGATGATTCGCCAAGGGCGGCTACCACCACGTCAGCTTTTTCGGCAGTGCGCACGGCATCAATGATCATATCCTGCTCAGAGCGGGCATCGCGTGGGATCTCCCGGCCAAACATGGTGCCGTTTTTTTGTTCGGTAGCATCATCCAGCAGGTTCGAACCCATATTGTAAACGATGTTGGCCTTATCGCCGGCAACGGCTTTCAGCCCTTCCAGTAATGATGGCGTATTGCCCAGGTCGGCATTAACGGCCCAGGTACCCGGCATATTGGCACGACTGTTACCCAGCGGACCGATCAGCGCGATGGTACCCGCTTTTTTAAGTGGCAGGGTCTTGTTATCGTTCTTCAGCAATACAAAAGTTTGGCTGGCTGCTTCACGACTAAATTTCAGGTGCGCCGGGGTTAGTATCTCGGTCTTTGCGCGTTCTTCGCTGCAATATTTATAAGGGTCATCAAACAAACCCAGCTTGTATTTGGCTTGCAGGATCAATCGGCAGGCGGCATCAATATCAGCCAGGCTAACCTTCTTCTCCGCCAGCGACTTTTTCAGTGTGGTCAAAAATCCCTCACTCACCATATCCATGTTCATCCCGGCTTTCAATGCCAGGCCCGATACCTGCTGTAGGTTACCCAGGCCGTGCTCGATCATTTCGCTTACACCGGTATAGTCGGATACTACAAAGCCGTTAAAACCCCATTGCTTGCGCAATACATCGGTTAGCAGCCATTTGTTGGCGGTGGCAGGTGTGCCGTTAATATCGTTAAAGGATGCCATGATACTGCCCGCGCCTGCATCAACCGCCGCTTTGTAGGGCGGCAGGTATTCGTTATACATGCGGTTGGGGCTCATATCGGTGGTGTTGTAATCACGGCCGGCCTCGGCAGCGCCATACAAAGCAAAGTGCTTTACGCAGGCCATAATGGTGTTGGCTTTTTTCAGGTCATCGCCCTGGTAGCCTTTTACCATTACGCGCGCGATGGCCGAACCTAAGTACGGGTCTTCGCCACTACCCTCAGCAACACGACCCCAGCGTGGGTCGCGGGCAATATCAACCATGGGCGAAAATGTCCAGTTAATGCCATCGGCGCTGGCTTCGGTAGCGGCAACACGGGCAGTATGCTCTATCATCGGCATATCCCAACTGGCAGCCAAAGCCAGCGGAATAGGGAATGATGTTTTGTAACCATGTATCACATCCTGCCCGAACAGCATGGGTATATGCAGGCGGCTGCCGTTAACGGCTATCTCCTGCGCTTTGCGTATCCTGCCCGGTGTGGTCAGACTGAAGATCCCACCCACCTGGCCTTTCCTGATCTTGCCTTCTACATCGGTACTTACGGCCGCGCCGGTAGTGGCCTCGCCGCCGGTAACCAAATTAAGCTGGCCTATCTTTTCGTCTACCGTCATCTTAGCCATCAGGCCATTGATATAGGCATCCATTTTAGCCTTTTCGGTTTGTGCCGGTCTTTTAGTTTGTGCCTGCGTGGCTGTTGCCAGCAGGGCTGTTATACACCATATAGCTGCCGCTCTTTTCATATCTTATACTGTGTTTATCCTAACGCCGTGAGGGGGCTTTACGTTTAGTTTCTATTTCTTGTTTAAATATGGGCTTTTAAAATCCAGTTTTTTCAAACCCGCTTTAACTTCGGGACTACTCATGAACAGGTTCCAAAGCAGGCCGGTACGGCCGTTCTCTATCATGATCACTATCGGGCCTTCATCTATACCCAGATAGCGTTTAGGGTACCAGTTATCGGTCTCGCTAAAGGCATCGTAAAAACCAAATTCGCCCCAAACTTTATCGCCAAGGTCTTCATATAAGTGGCGGATCACTTTCATTGATTCTTTCGGGGTATAGCAGTACGAACCCAAAGCAGCCGTTGGCGATATCACACCCAGATCGTGCCCCGGCGCGTGGCCAGCATATCCTTTCACCGAATAGCTGGCGGTAAGGCCCCAGCAATCTTCGCCATAACCTTTAAAATGTTTAGGGTTATCCATACAGTAAGCACGGTTAACCAAAGTGTTATTACGGTTCTCTTCCCAGTAATTGGCATACTTGTCTGATAAACCTTTAGGACTTAAACCCAAGTACGAGTATTGCGCCCAGAACAATGGGCCAACGCTGGTAGGCGCGCCGTTATGCTTTAGTTTAATGGGATAGCCATAAGGTTTAATATCTGTATTGATACCGCCGCCGCGTGCCCAGCCCTCGTTATAAACCTCGGCCGGGATGCCATGGGTTGGCGATGCTGCTGCCATAATGTACATGATCATACACTCGTTAAAACCCTGCACCGGGAAATTCATCAGCCAGCCCACATTAGGTGACCAATGCCAGTACAATACATTTTTACCGCCGTTGCGGTACCAGTCCCACTCAATGTCTTTCCATAGTTTATCTATGCGTGCGGCCAGCGCTTTTTCGGTTGGGTTGCCTTTTTGCAGGTACTGGCGCACGGTAAGCATGCCTTGTGCAAGGTAAGCTGTCTCTACAAGGTCGCCGCCATCATCGTTCCTGCCAAAAGGTTTTACCTTGCCGGTGTTATAGATCCAGTGAGACCATGCCCCGTGGAAACGATCGGCTTTTTCTAAAAAATCAACTTGTTTGGCAAAGCGTTCTACACCTTGCTTGCGGGTAATAAAATGCCGCTCGATACCAGCAACAATGGCCATCATACCAAAACCAGATGCACCGGTGGCTATCACGTCTTTATCACGTTGCGCATATTCATCATCGCTGTGATAACGTTCGCGAGCCAGGCCGGAGATGGGTTCGGCGCCATCCCAAAAGTATTGGAAGGTGCGTTCCTCTACCAGGTTAAGTAACTGGTTATCGGTCAGCCCTTTTTTTATACTGATGGGCGCGACAGGTTTAGCATCCTGCGCTTTTAGCTGCGATATGCTGCCCAAGGTCAGCAGCCCGGCAAATAATATAGAGATGTGGTTATATTTCATTGTTATACGGTATTATAAATTAGGACCGGTGAAACCAAAGTTTCGCATACCGGCTTTAACTTCGGGACAGCTCATAAATAAATTCCAGATCAGCCCTGTACGATAATTCTCTATCATGATGATGATAGGCCCCTGATCGATAGCCAGGGTTGATGACGCGAACCATTGCGTTTGCAAATTGAAAGCATCGTAAAAGCCATAAGTACCCCAGGTTTTATGGCCAATTTTATAGTAAAAAAATTTAAGAGCCTGCATCGATTCAGTTGGCGTGTATGGCATAGACGATATGGCTGCCGTTGGCGCAATCACCCCCAGATCGTTAGTAGGTGAACTGGCCGCATAGCCGCCCGGGATATCGCTGGCAGTTAAGCCCCAGCAGTTTTCGCCATAACCTAAATAGGCTTTAGGGTTGGCTTTGCAATAGTTGTAATTAATTAAAGTATGTGCTTTGGCCTGTGTTTCGTAATTGGCATAAGCGTCGCTTAAACCTTTAGGGTTGATACCCAGGAACGAGTACTGATCCAGGAACAATGGGCCGCCATTTGCCGGGCCTAAAGGCAGTTGTGCGCCATAATAGGTATTGCCATTTTTCATAGCGCCATTTTGCGCCCAGCCCGCGTCGTATACCGACTTAGGAATTGGATAGGTAGTTGACGAACCTGCCATTACGTAGGTGATCAAACATTCGTTCCAGCCACGGATGGGCACATTCATATCCCAATTGTAGTTGGGGCTCCAGTGCCAGTAAAGCACATTGCTGTTATTATTGCGGTACCAGCTCCATTCCACGCCATTGTACAACGTGTTAATGTCGTTACGTAAGGTGGTTTCGGCAGCATCGGTACCGTTAAAGTATTGGCGTGCGGTTAATAAACCGGCCATCAGGTACGATGTTTCTACCAGGTCGCCGCCATCATCCTTTGTGCTGAAAGGCAGGGCCTTGCCGGTATTACCATCTATCCAGTGCGAATAGGCCCCGTGGAAACGGTCGGCCGTTTTAAGGAAGGCCACTATCTTTTGCATGCGCGCCAAACCTTCGGCACGGGTAATAAAGTTGCGGCTAACGCCGGTAACCAGTGCCATTATACCAAAGCCTGATCCACCCGAGGTTACGGTATTGCCCGCTGTATTACGCTCCAGCGCCATGCCGCTAACCGGATGGGCCATATCATAAAAATACTTAAAGGTTTGCTTTTGCACCAGGGTAAGCAGGTCATCATCGCTAATGCGGGGAAATTTATCGGTATCATCCAAGCCAGTACCTAAAGTGATATTTACCGGGTTGATCAATCGGCCGCCGTTGGCTGTTTTAATAGTATTGCCGATACTAAGCGTATAGCTGCTTAACGAAAGCAAAGCTTGTTGCGGCGTGATGGTAAGCGTTTTATTACCATTTTGTAATTGTTGATTATATGCTACCGAACTGCTGCCCGTAGTAAATGAAACACCCGAAGTAACAGTTGCCGGATCGATAGCTTCGCTGAAATTGATAACGACCGTTGGACTGGTGCCTAAGCCGGGATAGCTTAATGTGCCATTGTATGATCCATTAACGGTAAAGGCAAGTGTGGCATCGGCAACAGTGGTGCCGCCATCGCCCCCCGGCGAACTTTTTTTGCAGGATGCAAAGCAACATAAAAAGGCTACCAATATGCAGCTGTAGTAAAATTGATAGAGACGGATAGATAGCATCGGCTGGCAGAGATAAAATCCCGGCACGCCGCTATATGCAGCGCGCCGGGGAGATCAGTTAATAAATTATTTTCCGGCCAGGCCTAATTTGTAGAGCGATATAATGTAGGCATCGGGCAGGCATACGTTATATACGCGCACCTCATCGATACTGCCGGTCATAGCGCCAAAGCTGGTATCGGTAGATACGGTTTTGCCCGGGATAACATTGTAGTTACCGCCAAAGATCACTTCGCTTGGCTCGAATGAGTTGAACAGCGTAGTGCCTGTGCCACGGCTTTGGTAAGCCGGTACGCCGATCTTTACACCGTTACCCCAGATCTGGAAGATACCGGTTGATGCATCGTAAGTAATTACCATGTGCGCCCAAACGTTTGCGCCGATCTTTGGCGATTGGAACAGGAAGGTACCGTTAGATGCGTTCAGGTTATCCTGTGTGCCGCCGTTCTGTCCTAAAAATGTAGGATGAATGGTGATGGCATCGGTAATGGTAGCCGCACGCGAGTTGGTCTCCAGCACAAAATTGATGTTACCGTTAAACATGGTAGGGCGGGCCAGTTGGAACAGCATGGTCTTTTTAGAACCGTTGTTCAATATCTGTACCCATGCGCTCACCGTAAAGCTTTTTAAAGCCGCGGTTTTAAACGCGTTAAACTGGTTGGCATAATACAGATAGCCGGCATTAAGCGCCAGTGCCTGGCCTTTTACACCGGCGGTGATGAACGTATTACCACTGCCCGATGTTGAGGCTGTGCCGCTGATCTTCTCGTTAGTGGTGTTATCAAAGTTCCAGTAGGCTACCAGGTTGCTCGGGTAGATCTCTTCCGAACTGTTGAAGCCATCTACCTTACCCACGTAGGTGTCTGTAGATACCGATGGCAGCTTATTGGGGTTGCCGTCTTTTTGGCATGATGACCACACGGTTGCCGATAATGCCAGCAATACAAACGCGCCGCTTTTATATAATGTTGAAAATTTCATTTCTGTAGGTTTTTAATGATCAATAACCAGGGTTTTGTGTCAATACGTTTTTACTTAAGTCAATCTGCGTTTGCGGAATAGGCAATAAGTTATCACGGGTGGCATTAAAGTTACTTTTACCGGCAGCGGCCATGGCCGTTTGCGAAATCCCCCAGCGCACAATGTCGAAGAAGCGGTCGTGCTCCATAGCCAGTTCAACTCTTCTTTCATGACGGATGATATCGCGTAAAGCAGCCGGATCGGTTGTGGTGATAGCAGGTAATACCGTTGCTGCCGCGCTGCCGCGTGCCCTTGTACGGATACTGTTTAAAGCGGTAAGCGCCGCAGTGGGGTTGCCACTCTCGTTAGCTGCTTCGGCATACATCAGCACCACATCGCCATAACGCAGTACACGCATGTTCATCCACCAGCCAGAGTTATCCCCATACAACGCCCTGAATGAAGCGCTTGTATACATTTTATGATTATATGCAGGGTTGATCCAGGTGGTAGCGGTAGCTTCGCCATAAACCGTTTTATTGGTTACAGTAGCGGTGCTCCTTAGCAAAAATGTACGGGCGTAGCGTGGGTCGTTGGCCTCGTAAGTTGCAGCAAGATTATCGTTAGGAACATTCCAGCCGTAACCTAAGTTCCATACACCGCCATCACGCACACCCTGGTATTGGGCATTTTGAATACCGTTGGCAGTTTTAGTAGCGAAACTGGCGGTAGCCTGCACTTCAAAAACCGACTCTTTGCTATTCTCGCCCGATTCGCCAAAGATCTTATCGTAAGATGTCGACAGATCATACAAACCACTGTTCATCACCAGTTGAGCGGTAGAAGCGGCTTGTGTCCATTTTTGTTCGGTAAGATAAACCTTGGCCAAAATACCGTTGGCAGCGCCCGAAGTAGCACGGCCCACAAATTTTTTATCCCAGGATCCCGGTAAATTAGCAGCGGCAAAGGTGAGATCGGCCTCGATAAACGCGTACAGTTGAGCAGTAGTGCTTTGCGGGATGTTCGAGCCTGATACAGTAACCGGCTTATCAACCAATGGCACACGGCCCCAAAAACGTACCATATTAAAGTAGGCGTAACCACGTAAAAACCTTGCCTCGGCTTCGGCAAGCTTCTTTTGCGCATCGGTAGCTACAATAGTATTGTTTGTATTAATATTAGATATGACCGTATTACAGTTAGTTATCAATGTGAAATAACCGTTCCACATATCATTTACAAAACCATTTGTAGGCAATACCGGGAAGTTGTCCATGCTTATCGCGTCGGCGCCGCCGTCGCTGGCGGTGCTACCTTTATCGGCATCATCGCTGCGTACGCTGGTTGCTAAAAAAAACGGAGCAACATGTACATTATAAGCGCGCAGTGAGTTGTATGCCGCAAAAGTATACTGATCGTAAGGGCCCGAATTGCTTGGGTAAGGATAGTTTTCTACATAGTATTCACCTGGCCTTTGGGTATTCAGGAATTTTTTGCAACCAAAGTTTGAAGTTATCATCAGCACGGCAATTGCCGCCATACCCAGATACTTTGTTTTATTGTTAAGATTTTTCATTTTCTTTTATCTGATATGATGATTAGAAAGTTACGTTTACACCAACAGTATAAATAGCAGGTACCGGGTAGGTTCCGTTATCGGCACCTGCACCCAAAATATCACCCAATTGCGGTTCGGGCGAGTAGCCGGTAGCTTTTGTCCACACTTTTAAGTTTTCGCCGCTTACAAATACCCTTATACGCTGTATGCCAATTTTACTTACCACGTTAATTGGCAAACTATAGCCTAACTGTATGTTACGCAGGCGGAAATAATCGCCGGGTTCCAGGTAATACGAGCTGAACAGGTAGTTATTACCGCGCGAGTTATCTAAAATTGGCTCCACGTTGCTTGTACCGGGTGCGGTCCATGCGTTAAGGCGGTTGCTTTCATAATTAAGCACAGCGAAGTTAGCGGTACGGCGTTGCAGCCATATTTTGTTACCGGCAACACCCTGGCCCGATAATAACGCATCAAACCCTTTGTAGCCTAAAGACACGCTTAAACCATAGCTATATGGCGGGAACGGCGTGCCAAGATAAGTACGGTCGGCAGTAGTGATCTGGCCGTCGCCGTTAATATCAGCGTATGCGATATCGCCCGGTAATGAATTGCTGAAGTGCGGCTGGTTGGTTAAATCGGCAGTCGACTGGTAAATACCTACCTGTTTGTAACCGTAAAAATAACCGATAGACTGACTTGACTCGGTAACGTTGTTACCACCATTGCCCAATAATTTAAATTCGGTGCTGTTACCAAGCGAGTTCACTACGTTTTTATTGTAGCTGAAGTTGGTATTGATCCGATAGCTGAAATCCTTACCAATATTATCGCTCCAGCCCAGGTTAACCTCGATACCTTTGTTGGTTACCTTACCAAGGTTGGTATAATATCGTTGGGATTGATCTGCCGAACCAGGTAACACAAAGCTTGTTAAAATACCATCGGATGTTTTATTGTACAAGCCAACATCAACAGTTAAACGGTTGCGCAGCAAACGTAACTCCATGCCCACATCAATACCTGTAACAGTTTCCCAGTGCAGGTTTGAATCGGGGCGATAGGCATATTTAATAGCCGGATAAACATTATCGCCAAACACGGCTGTGCTGGCTGTGGTTAAAGTTTGCTGATACAGGTTTGGTTGAACACCGTTTTGATTACCTTGTTTACCAAACGACGCGCGAAACTTCATATAATCAATTGCAGGCGCAAATTTTTTGAAGAAATCTTCGTCGCTTGCAACCCAGCCTAAACCAACGCTGCCAAAAGTACCCCAACGGTTTTGCGGCGCAAAGCGCGAACTACCGTCGCGGCGGATAGTGGCGTTAACCAGGTATTTGTTTTTGTAGGCGTAGCTTGCACGTGCAAAGCCGCCGGCCTGTGTTTCTAATGTACCACTGCCACTGTTGCTAACCGGGTTGTTTGCATTGATGATGTTTAAATACCACAGATCCGAATTAAACGGCACATTCAGCGTAGTATCCGTACGCGAGCCGCTTAACAAGGTGCTTGATGTATGGAAGGTGGTAAAACCGGCGGTTACACTTAATCTGTGTCCGTTTGCAAGGTCCTTATCATACGTTACCACATGATCTTGCTGGAAGTTGCGGTACTCGTTGGCGCTTTGGCTAACACTGGTACGCACGGTATTATCAAAAAAGGTAGCCGTTGGTGTAGTACCCTCGCCTAAGTTAACAACGGTGTATGGGAGGCCGCTATAGCTGCGGGCATTGTTAAAGCCAAGGTCGGTATAAAAGGTAGAGCGGAATACGAAATCCTTAAGGAACCTCACTTCGGCAAATACGTTACCATTAATGCGGTAACCACCATTTATAGAGTTTCCGCGACCACGGTCGATAGCGTACAGTGGGTTGCCCACCTGCGCGCGCTGAAATGATGGCATGGTATAGTATAAACCTGTGCCCGGTTGCTGCACACCCACAATAGGGGCGGCATAAACACCGGCATTCAAACCTACGGCTGTCGGGTCCTGTGTCCATCTAAAGCCGTTTACGCTACCGCCAACTTTAATGTTGTTGTTTAGCTTAATTTCTTCGGTAAGGCGTACCAGGTATTTTTTATAGTTGCCGTATTTAACTACACCATCCTGATTGCTGTAGCCAACGTTAAATACCGTTGTGCTTTTATCGTTATTATTGGATACCGTAAGGTTATTGGTGTTGATCACCGCGTTTTGCAGGATCAGATCCTGCCAGTTGGTGTTGGCGGTATAATTGGTATAATCAAAAGGGGCTGCATTAAGATTGGCCAACTGCGCGCTGTAGAGCTTTTTGAAGCCGTTGGCATCTACCACATCAATTTTATTGTTTACATGCTGTATACCAACATTGGTTTGGAAACTTACTGTCGTTTTGCCTTTGGCCGCACGCTTAGTGGTAATGGCTATTACACCATTTGCACCACGCAGGCCGTAGATAGCGGTAGAAGAAGCGTCCTTTAACAGGTCGATGGTTTCAATATCGTTAGGATTAAGGAAATCGATATTGGTTTGCAGCAAACCATCTACCACATAAAGCGGATCGGCTGTTGTAGTACTGGCTATACCACGTATACGCACAACCGGCGATGCACCAGGCGTGCCCGAGTTTACTATTGATAAACCTGCAACATTACCCTGCAAAGCCGCAATAGGGTTGGTAACGGTGAATTTAGAAATATCTTCGCCCTTAACACTGCTAATGGCGCCGGTAAGGTCGCGCTTGCGTTGCGTACCGTAACCTACAACCACCACCTGGTTAAGTTGCTGGGTGGTACTGGTTAATGTTACGTTGATCTCTGTTTTTCCGCTAATGGCGATCTCTTGCTTATCGTAGCCGATTGACGTAAATACCAAAATAGCGTTTGCAGGCGCGCTGATGGTATACTTGCCGTTAACATCTGTTTGTGTGCCGTTGGTTGTGCCCTTTACTACCACACTTGTACCGGGCAAACTTACACGGGCCAATCCGTCGGTAACCACACCTGTTACGGTAGTGTTTTGCGCGAAAACGGAAGTAATAAACAGGAGACAGCAAAAGGCAATTAAAACCGGAGTTTTAGTAAAAATTCCTTTCATACTTTTTTCGATAAATAGGTTAATAAATTGGATAGTGTAATAATGGTATTACAAAAATGAAGTTGAGGTTGTTTTTTTTCTTGTGCAAAAAATAAAACTCTACATTATTACATCGCAGCCTTGTGTGTTGCTTTTGATGTAATTATTTTATACTTAAATAGTTGATATACAAATAATTGTAAAATTAAAGAAGCGCGGCTGTAGTAGGGTATAAAACAGGCTATGAGAGGTAATGATGTAGTACTATAGCTCCATCAGGAACTTTACGAGGTTAGTGTCATGAGGGATGTCCAGCTTCTTACGCAGGCGATAACGACGTATTTCTACACCGCGCAGTGTAATGTTTAATAACGAGGCCAGTTCTTTACTGCTCATATTCATGCGCAGATAGGCGCAAAGCTTCAGATCGTTGGGTACCAGGTGGGGGTGATGGGCGGATAATTTTTTGAAGAAATTCTCGTGCGCTTCGTTAAAACTTTTCTCAAAAAGGTTCCAGTCGCGCTCGTTATCCATGCCCTCGTTTATCACTTTTTGAATTTTGTTCAATTGTATTTCGGGCAGTTTTTTACCGCTACTGTCTTTTACTTTAAGCAGTTCCTCGCTCAGCTTTTGCAGTATCTCGTTTTTATAGGTGAGGGATAATGCTGTATTGGCCAACTCGCGGCTTTTGGATTCTAATTCGGTATGTAGTTTTTCGGTTTCCAGCCGGGCAATGCGTTTTTCATTCTCTTCGGCTTCCTTCCGTAAAACCTCGTCCTGCTCTTTTTGTATCCGGTCGGCTATTTTTTGATGGTCGCGTTGCAATTTGCGCTCATATACCTTTTTCCCGATGAACAGGGCGGCTATGGCCATGATGAGGTAAACCAGGTCGGCCAATTTAGTGGCATACCATGGTGGCAGTACTTCAAAATCAAAAACGGTAATATCACTTATCAGCGCATTGTTAATACGCGCCCTCACCTTAAACTGGTAGGTGCCTGCCGATAGGTTGGTGAAATCCTTTTGCGTGGCTGTTGTCCAGTCAGACCAATCGTTAGAATACCCGCTGAGGTAATACTGGAACCTGATATTGGCCTGCCGGTAATAAGGCAGCGCGAACGCTATGCGGATATTATCGCGGTTATAAGGTATTTGCAGCAGGCCACTGTTGCTGCCATTCTCGCTGATGATCTTATACTTATCGGTAATATCTTCAATCCTGCGTATCAGTACCGAAGCCCGTAATTTCCCTGGATTAACATCAGGCCCATCGCCGGTGTTGTAGATCACAAAGCCATCATCAACACTGATGAGGTACAGGTTATCACTAATGCGGCTAATGTTCTCGTAATATTGCACCATGTGCCCATCCAGCACGCTAAACACGTTTGAATTGATAACCAGTTCGCCCGGGTGCGAAAAATCAACCAACGCAACCTTGCCGTTGTTAATGAACCAGTAAAGGTGCTTACCGGCGCTAATGATCTTATTTGATGTAGCGAACGATCCCAGCTTTTTATTCAGCACATTGTATTTGCTGAAACGGTCGCTTAGTTCATCATATGTATAAAAACCCGAATCGGACGAAAAAACGATCTTATTCTCCAGGTTAAACACATTGATATTATAATTGCCCGGCAGGCCATTTTTCTCGTCGAAATACTTATTGGCCACTACTTTCCTTAAGTCAGGACTAAGTGTTAGCTTGTTTAGGCCCTTGTAGGCATGGCTTACCCATATTTCACCGCGACTATCTTCTTCTACATGGCGTGATGGTTCGTTAAAACCCTCAACGCGTGCCACATAACCCCAATTGCCGTTCTGGGCTTTTTGATATAGGGCTAAGCCGTTATAGGTTCCCTGTACCATATAGTTTGGCGCGCTGTTCAACCGTTTGATGGTCCAGCCGCCGCTTTGCGATGACAGGCGCCCTATGGTATTGCCGGCTACTTTAAAGGTGCCGCTGTTATGCCCGCAAAGCAGTTGTCCGTCTACCAGGCTCAAGTCCCAAACCTGCCCCTGCGAGTTGGGGATGATCTGGAAATTGAACGAGTTGTTTTGTTGCGTCCAGTTGCTGTAGAAAAGCCCCTGGTTGGTGCCCAGGTAGATCTTATCGTTAAATATGATACTTGAATAAACCGTGCCGAATTTGCCTGTCTTATCAAAATAAAAATATAAAGGCGAGTTCAGTTCTATGCGGTCTATACCATTATCCAGCCCCGCCCAAAGGTTTTGTTCGCTATCGGCGTATAAGCTTAGTACGGTATTGTTTTGCAAGCCGCTGTTCTTGTTGATCTGCTGTATCACCCGGCCATCCTCGTCAATAATGATCAGACCGTTCAGTATCGTTCCATAAGCATAGTATTTATTAAGCACCCGGGTGCCATTATTAAGCTGGTAGGTTTGCAGGAAAGTATTGGCCGGTGTTTGGAAGGGGGTGAATGTTTTACCGTCATAAATAAAAAGGCCATCCTTACTGGTACCTACCAGGTAGCGGTCGCCTTTATAAGGTAATATTGATAATACACTATGGATCTTTTCGCTGCCCGGTGCCTGGCTTAATTTATCACCGATCAGTTCGAACAGACCCCGGTTAAGGCCTTCCACAAAAAAGCGGTTGTTTACCTTATGCAAAAAAAGATAAGGTGAATTGACTTTTATAACCGCTATTTTTTGATCGCGATAAATGTAAATAGTAGAGAACGACTGGAAGATAACCCTGTCGCCGTCTACATATATCTTCCATATTTCATCGGTAAGATTGTGTGTACCAGGTATCAGCCCTGTTAATGAATTGTAGGAGAACCGGTTATTTTTAAACGCCCAGTAACCAAAATCGCCATAACTGCCGGTGTACACATGTCCCTTGCCATCGGTAGCTACCGAGCGGACGATTTGCCGGTGCGGCATATTGTATTGCTGCCAGTAACGGCCATCATACACCAAAAGGCCCTCGGCATTGCCAAAATACATCATACCGCTTTTACCCTGCGTTACCGACCAGTTTTGATTTCCTGAGCCATAAATACTTTTGGGATAGTTTTGGATATAGGGTACACCAATGGTCTTAATATCAGCCGCAAAAAGGCCGGTACAAAACGCAGTACAGAAAAAAAGGATGCAAACTATTTTGCGCATGGTAAAAGCCCGAAGATGCAAAGTAGCAAAAACAAACCGCATTTAGCAGCCGCTATTTCAGCAGGTCGGCAAAGTAGTTTGGGAAATCGGTGATGATGCCATCTACGCCTATTTCTTTTACACGCTTCATTTCGGTCATGTCATTTACCGTCCAGGGGCAAATCAGCATGTGGTTTTCGTGGCATTGCTGCACCAGTTTGGCGTCAACCATACCATAGTGCGGGTTATAAAAGGTAGGGGTGTAGCCCAATTCCTGCATATGCTGCTCAAAGCTTAACTTTTTATCACCAATTAAAAAGCCGGTAGCTACTTTGGGATATTGCTTATGAACTTCTTTTATCTGGCGCTTATCAAATGATTGGATGATCAGCCTGTCGCCAAGCTTTTTGGGGATCAGCACATCCATTACCTTTTTCACAAATACATCCGGCGCTGGCTGATTGATGCCATCGGTTTTTTCATCGGCCTTTATCTCTACCAAATAATAAACCTTGGGCAGTTTATTCACTTTAGTATAATGATCAACCGAATCTATCAGTTCACTAAGCAGGGGAGTATAAGTACGTACACTTTGCTGTAGCGGATAGGGTTTGTACTTTTTTGTGCCGATGATAAACGGGCGGATATCGGCATAATTCATTTGGTAAAATATATACTTATCGCGCTGCTTCGGGTCAATTTCGCTGCCATCGGGCATCAGGGTATAATTAGGGTCGAAGGAGTCATCGTGGTAAACAATTACCTGGCCGTCCTTGGTAATGTGCACATCCATCTCCACCATATCGGCACCATAGCTTATTCCTTTTTCCATAGCGGGGATGGTGTTTTCTGGCATCATGCCGCGGGTACCCCTGTGGCCTATTTTTATAAACGACGGATATTTTGCTGCCATATTAACGGGGTTAAAAGCAAGCATGGTTAAAATAATGCTTCCAAAAACTAATGCTGACAATATATACTTTGGTTTTATCATATTTAATAAAATAAGATTTTTGTTTTTGTTGCGAATGATGGTTCCCTGCCGTGCAAAGCTATAGATTTTGACTACAATACGTGGATGCGTGTATATACTTTTTTATATCTGCTGTTATTTCGCCAAAAATGCAGGATTGTTATTTACATAGTGGTTCTACACGTATTGCGATTATTAATGCCAATCATCGGCTGTAAAGAATTCATTATTTTTGTGTTACATTTGTTACACACGAATGGAAAAGGGATCACCAGAAGTAATACCGGCAGAACCGCGCCTGCTGGAACTGGCCGCGCAGGGCGACCGCGACGCTTATGCCTCCCTTTATCAGTTTTACCTGCCCCGCTTATATAAATACCTGTTCGGTATCATCCGCTCAAGGGAGGATACAGAGGAGATATTGCACGACATGTTCCTGAAACTATGGGAAGACCGCGCAAACCTTGCCCGTGTGCAATCGTTCAATAGCTATATCTTCCGCATCGCGAAGAACAAGTTGCTTAATCTTTACAAACACCAGCAGGTGGCGCGTAAGGCTATCGATTATTTTACCCAAAACGCCAGCGAATCGACCGATGCCGCCGATGAGCGCCTGATCTATCGCCAATACCAAAGTGTGATAGACGCAGCCATTAACAGCCTGCCGCCCAAGCGCCGGCAAGTTTATGAATTGTGCACACAGCAGGAACTTTCTTATGATGAGGTGGCCGACCAGATGGGCATCTCCCGCTCGATGGTGAAGAAGCAGATCTATGCCGCTAAGGATCATATTCGCGAATACCTGCAAATGCATGCGGATATTTCTGCCGCTATTTTGATAGCAGCCGGCGCAATTGCTGGTACCGTTTTAAAATAAGCCCCCAGCATCTCAAAAAAATTAACAAAAATTTCATCACGGGGTATCCTTTTGTTAATGCTCGTTGTCTTTACTATAAATCAGCGATAAAATGGACGAGCAACAATTGCGTGAATACCTGCAAAAATTAGCCGAAGACAAGGTTACCGAGGCTGAGCGTGCACTTTTTCGTGAATGGGCAGCTAAATGCAGTCCCGAAGATTATGAACGGATGCTGGAGGCATGGGAAGCCAGTTTGAATACGCAACGCGACCTGGCCCCGGTGAGCAACCAACTGCTGGAACGCATTGCCGCGAGTTTAGATGAGGCCGATGGTAAAATAAAAACCCTGCAACCTGAACAGAATAGCCGCCGCATCTGGCAACGGATAGCTGTAGCGGCTTCGGTACTTGTTGTATTAGGTTTGGGGTATTACGCTCTTTTAAGTAACAGAACGCCCAAAGGAAGCAACATGGTTGCTGTTGACGTTAAACCCGGAACCGGTGCCGCTATATTGAAAACAGGTGGCGGCAGGCATATCGTATTAGATTCGGCAAGCAAGGGTTTGATAGCCAGCGATGCGGGCAACAACATCAATAAATCAGCTGATCAGCAGTTAACCTATTCCTCGTCTGCCCAGCAAGCCGAGCCGGTGTATGATACCATACAGGTACCGGCGGGAGGGAAGCCATACACCTTAATATTGGGCGATGGCAGCAGGATCATGCTGAACGCGGCCACCACGCTTCGCTTTGCCGAAAATATGAGCGACCGCTCACGCCCACCGCTGGAATTAATAGCCGGTGAAATATACGCCGAGATCCGCCATCATGCCGACGCGCCGCTAACGATCAACACCGCTAAGCAGGTGATAGAAGACCTGGGTACCAGCTTCAACGTATCTGCCTATCCCGATGAGGAAAATAGCACCACTTTAGAGGAGGGCAGCGTAAGGGTGAATGATAAGTTATTGGTACCGGGTAAAGCCGCGGTTTCGGCAGGTAGCACAACCACCATCCGGGAGGCGGATGTAGAGCAGATCCTGGCCTGGACCAAAGGTTATTTCCGCTTTAATGGCGAAGATATCCAAACCATTATGCGCCAGTTGGCCCGCTGGTATAATATAGAGGTGGTGTATGAAGGGAAGGTCACCACCGAAGGTTTTTACGGGAAGATCTCCCGGTCAAAAAATATCAGCGAAGTGCTGAAAATGTTAGAGAAGACAAAATCCGTTCACTTTAAGATCGAAGGAAGGAGGGTAACTGTATCGAGTAAAAGCTAACCCTAAATACGGTTACCCAAAAAGAAAGCCACCCGCGGCGAAACGGATGGCCTGAATGATGGGTGTACCCGAACTAATTATTTAAATTATTCGTGAACCGCGAAGCGTCTCTCACCTCGAAAATGCAAGACGCAACGCTAACCCAAGCTTAAACAAATGTACAATATTTATTTAAACAATACGGTACGGCCGCCCGGTCGTGTCCGGAAAGCACTAATGGTCATGAAAATAACTGTACTGCTGATGGTTGCTGTTATACTGCATGTTAGCGCTTCCACCCTGGCTCAAAAAGTAACACTTTCGGTAAAAAATGCACCATTGGTTGACGTATTCAACAAGATCAACTCGCAAACCGGGTACGACTTTTTGTTTACCACCAGCATTATTAAAAATGCTAACCCGGTTACCCTGTCGGCAAATAACGAAGAACTGAACGAAGTGCTTCAAAAGATCTTCGCCGGCCAATCGCTCGATTTTTCCATCGAGAATAAATCGGTGGTTGTATCGGTAAAACCAATCCCGGTAATTTTAAATACGGGTGTTGTAAAAGCCGCCCCGGTACTTATTTCCGGTAAGGTGGTTGATGAAAAGGGCAATACCATTCCCGGCGCCACCATCCGTTTAAAAGGCAGCAATAACGCCTGGACTACCAACGCGCAGGGGCAATTCACCGTAGTGGTGCTCGATCCTAAATCTATCCTGATATTCAGCTTTGTGGGTTACCAGGCTAAAGAAGTAGCCGTGGCCGATCTGAAGAACCCGGCAACCATTGTACTTAAGGAAGCTGTTGGATCGCTGGATGAGGTGCAGGTACTGGCCTACGGTACCACCACTAAAAAGCTGAACACCGGTAACGTGATCACCGTAACATCCGAAGAAATTGAAAAGCACCCGGTATCCAACGTATTGCAGGCCCTGCAAAACCAGGTGCCGGGCTTATTCATTCAGCAAAACACAGGTAATATCGGCGGCGCATTCAGCACGCAGATCAGGTCGGGTAGTTCAATCGTAGGATCGAACCCGCTGTTTATTGTAGATGGAGTGCAATATCCGGCAGGCCAAAGCCTGCAATTCCTGAATGCCCTGACCAACTCGGCTACCAGCAACCCGACCAATATGTTCGGTAACGCCTTAAACTACCTTAACCCTGCCGATATCGAAAGCGTTTCTATCTTAAAGGATGCTGATGCTACGGCGCTTTATGGTTCGCGTGGCGCTTATGGTGTTATTATCATCACTACTAAAAAAGGGAAACCAGGCGATGCATCATTAACCATTAACGGCACCGATGGGGTAACCGTGGTGGGTAAATTGCCGCCACTGCTAAATACCGACCAGTACCTTGAGATCCGCCGCGAGGCTTTTAAAAATGACGGCGTTACTCCGGGGCCTGCCGATCTGGACCTGAATGGTACCTGGCCAACCGACCGCTATACCGACTGGCGCAAATATTACCTGGGCAGCAGCGGGCAGGATCAAAAACTAAACCTTACCTATAAGGGTGGTACCGAACTGAGTTCGTACCTCATGTCGGGCAGCTTGCACAATCAGCGTAGCATCCAAAAGGGTAAAGGCGGGCAAATTGATGGCGACATGCGCTTCGATCTGAACAGCACCAGCAAAAACAAGAAGTTCTTTATCGATATGACGGCAACTTACGCCCTGTCGCGTAACAATGCTATTCCGTATGATTTTATACTGGCGCTTACGCAGGCTCCTAACGCGCCGGTGCCTATCCTGCCCGATGGCTCGCTGGATTGGTCGCTGGGTACCAATCCCGCCGCGGCTATCAACGCGCTTTACCTGAATACCAATAACAACTTTTTATCAAACCTTACCTTAAGGTATAATATCACTAAGGACCTGGCCTTTAATGCCGTATTTGGTTACACGCTGAATACCAATAAGGAGTTTCGCGCACAGCCTACCAGCTACTTTGCGCCATCGGCCACGGTTGCTACCCAGGCTACCAGCACCATTAATACGTTTAATAACCGTGCTACCAGTATCGACCCTAACATCACCTACAACCACCTGTTCTTTAATAAACTGACGGCCGAATCGCGCGTGGGTTTTACCGCACAGGATGGTAACAACTACGTATTACGCACCACCGGGACAAACTTCAATTCAGACCAGTTACTGGTGAGCCCTACATCTGCCTCAGGAGCGGTAGTGAGCACTTATGCCAACACGCCAACCCGTTATTTAGGCGCGTTTATTTACGGCAGGTTCAATTGGGATAGCAAATATATCCTGAGCCTGAACGGCCGTCGTGATGGTTCTACCGCATTTGGTCCGGCGCACCGCTTTGGTAACTTTGGCTCGGTGGCGGGAGCCTGGATCTTGAGCGAGGAATCGTGGATGAAGAAGATCAGCAATGTAGTTAACTTCGCCAAGATCCGCGCCAGCTACGGTACCACCGGTGGCGATCAGATCGGCTCGTACGGTTACCTTAATACCTTCGGTATCACCGGCACACCTTATGCGGGCTCCATCGGGTTCACCCCATCGCGTATCGCCAATCCCGATCTGCATTGGGAATCTAAAAAGAGCGAGGAGATTGGTACCACCCTGCAATTCCTGAAGGGCCGTATCGAGGTTGACGGCAGCTATTACCGCAGTTGGACCACCGATCCGCTTTACCTGACAGCCATATCGTCGGTAACCGGCTTTACTTCGGTTACATCAAACACGCCTGATGCCAAGCTGCTTACCTGGGGTTACGAGGCTTCGTTGTCTACCACCAACATCCGCACCCGTAACTTCAAATGGTCAACGTTCATCAACATTACCATGCCGCACAGCAAGCTGCTGTCGTTCCCTGGTTTGGATAACCTGAACAGTGTGAACCTGACCAATATTAACCTGCGCCTCGGCAAACCGGTAACAGGTACCCTGCTGTACAATTACGCGGGCGTTAACCCGCAAACTGGTAATTACAGCTTTATTAATGCCCAGGGCGTAAAAGGAGATTTTACCGCTTTGCAGATGAACAGCGTTACCGACCGCACCGAATTTATTGACCGTGCGCCGCGTTACTATGGCAGCTTTAATAACGATTTTACTTATAAGAACCTGTCCTTGGGCTTCTCGTTCATTTTTACCAGCCGCATGGGGCCAACTTTAGAGAGCACCCAGATCTTACTGCCTGGGCAATTTAACGTAAACCCGATAGCCAACGCGCTTAACCGCTGGCAAAAACCTGGCGATATTACCGACGAGCCAAAGGTATCGCAAAGCTTCCTGGGGATCCTTTCAAAAAACGTTTATTCCAGCAGTACAGGCGCCTGGGTTAACACCACCTATGCCCGCCTGCAAAACCTTAACATGAGCTACAACTTCACCGGCAAATGGTTAGCCAAAGCAGGTATCAAGCAGTTGAGCATGTTTGTGCGGGGCGAGAACCTGTTCACCATATCTAAATATAAAGACCTGGATCCCGAGAACCTGAACAACAATTCACTCGGCCCACTGCGCGTATTCACCGGAGGTTTGAACATCACATTATGATCGTCATGAAAAAAATTAAAAACATCAAAAATAACGGTATCCGGCTGGCCGTATTTACAGGCACATTGCTGGCGCTCACTACCATAGGTTGCAATAAATTTATGGAGATACCCCTGCCAACCAACCAAACAGCAGCCGATGGCGCGTTCCTGACCAACGCGTCTACCGGGAGCGTATTAAGTGGTATTTATTACAGCATGGTCAATAGCTCTTACCCTGCGGGCAGCAGCGGTATCGCGTTCAATTCGGGTTTATACACCGATGAACTGACCAACCTGAACCCCGCCAGCAGCACCAACGCGGCTTTTTATACCGATAACATCAACAGCGCTAATACTGGCGGCATGTGGGCCAGTTTTTACCAGCAGATAAATACCTGCAACGTAGCCATCGAGGGGATCAACAACGCCACTGCGTTACTATCCAACAAAAACCAGTACCTGGGCGAGGCTTATGCCACCCGTGCCTTTTTGTACTTTAATATGGTTAACATTTACGGCGGTATACCGCTGGCCATCACATCAGATTATAAGGTGAACAACGCTTTGCCACGCGCATCTGCCGACGATGTTTACGCGCAAATTATAGCTGATGCTAAAATGGCGGTATCCTTATTACCGGCAGATTTTCGCGATGCAAACGGCTTGACGGTAACGCTGCGTGTGCGTCCTACCAGGTACGCTGCATCAGCGTTGCTGGCCAGGGCTTACCTGTACACCGGCAAATGGGCCGAGGCCGAAGCGGCCGCCACCGATATCATCAATAACAGCACCTTATTTAAGCTGATGCCACCCGCACAAACCTTTACCGCGGCGGGCAATACCGAACTGATATGGGGTCTGCTGCCCACCGGCGCTAATTATGTAGCCGATTACAGTGCTTACAACGCCGGTATGCCTGCCACCATCCCGGTTGGCGGTTCAAGTCCGAAAACCATCATCAGCTATGGCGCGGCAGCCTGCCTGAGCGATGCCTTGCTGGCTAACTTTGAAGCAAACGATACCCGTTATGCCAATTGGGTGCGTGCCACATTCGATCAGAACACCAATAAAACCTATTATTATCCCAACAAATACAAATCAAATGTGAATGGGGTAGAGGATATTGTGCTGATCCGCCTGGCCGAGATCTACCTGATCCGTGCCGAAGCCCGCGCGCAGCTGAGCAACGTTAGCGGTTCGCAGGCAGATATCAACGTGATCCGCACCCGTGCCGGTTTGCCAAACACTACAGCAGCTACGCAAGCCACTTTGCTTACTGCTGTTGAAAAAGAGCGCCGCACCGAGTTATTCACCGAATTTGGCCACCGCTTTTACGATTTGAAGCGCACCGCTAAGATAGATGCGCTGATGAATACCCTCGCCCCGCAAAAAGGCGGTACCTGGGCAACGTTCAAGCAACTATGGCCGATATCTGCCAGCGATGTGGTAATTAACCCCAACCTGGTACAAAACCCGGGCTACAAATAATAGATCAGTTAATTAAGCCTGTTTACCCTTTGACCGGCGGCTTTTGCTGCCGGTCATTAATGTCCTGTTTCAAAAATTTTAAATAGATACATCATGAAAAAGATAATTGTTACCTGCCTTAACGGCTTAGGTTTATGCCTGGCCCTTGGCGCACAAGCCCAAAATCTGCAATATCATATTAACGGTAAATTGCAGCAGATTGCAGAAATGCCGAAGAAAATGTACCTGTCGGAATTGATCAAGGCTGGCATCCTTTCTAAACAGGTTGACAGCGCCGACGTAGTTAACGGCGAGTACCATTTTAGCGGACAGCTTACCACCGATGAAGCCTTCGCGGTAAGTATCGCCCCTAAATTAAAGGGAAGCGCCAATACCGAGACTATTAACCTGATTGTAGATAAGGGCGATATCCAGGTGGTTTCAGAAAAAAACATCAGCGATTTTAAGGTTAGCGGAAGTGGTGCTACCGCGCATCACCAGTTTGAAGATATGCGCAGCAAAACCAAAGCTACGTCCGATTCGATAAAGGCGATGGCCGCCAGCGATGGTTATAAAGATGACAAGGCCCTGCAGGCACAGGTGCAAAGCAAATCGATGAAATTGCTGGGGCAAACCATTTTCGATATGTACAGCTACATCAAGGCAAACCCCGAAAATCGGATCAGTCCGTATGGTACATTTTTCCTGGTGCAATTGCCGTTTTTAAGTCCGGCCGGAAAGGATACGCTGATGTCTTTGCTGCCCGCAAAGGTTAAGGGCGATAAGTTAGGCCAGGCAATTGTCGCGCTGGATATCCGTAATAAATTTGTAGCCGATTCTTTAGGTAAGATAGCCGCAGCCAAAGCCCTGGAAAACCTGAGCAAGATACCTTTGGGCAGCAAGGAACTGGAATTTACCCAAAATGACGTGAACGGTAAACCCATTAGCTTGTCATCATTTAAAGGCAAATATGTACTGGTCGATTTTTGGGCCAGTTGGTGCGCCCCCTGCCGTGCTGAAAACCCGAATGTAGTAAAGAACTACAAACAGTATAAAGATAAGGGCTTCACGATTCTTGGCGTATCGCTTGATGGAACATCTACCAAAGCTGCCTGGTTAAAAGCCATACAAACAGATGGTTTAGAGTGGACGCAAGTATCAGATCTGGCCGGCTGGAATAACAGCGTTGCCAAGCTGTACGAAGTGAAATCTATCCCGCAAAACTTTTTGATAGACCCTAATGGTGTCATCATTGGTAAAAACCTGCGTGGCGAAGAATTGAGTAACAAACTGGCAACTATTTTTAAGTAAAAGCAAACAAGCATCTATACTATGAAAAAGCTTCTTTGGCTGCTGTTTTTGGCAGTGCCCGGCCTGGCCTTTGCCCAGCCCATACCTAAAGATCCGCAGCTGCGTACGGGCAAACTGCCCAACGGCTTTACCTATTACATCAGGCATAATGCCCAGCCGCAAAAGCGTGTGGAGCTTTATTTGGTGAATAAAGTGGGTTCGATTTTGGAGGATGACGACCAGCGCGGCCTGGCCCACTTTATGGAGCACATGAACTTTAACGGCACCAAGCATTATCCTAAAAATCAACTGGTAGATCACCTGCAAAAGGCCGGTGTACGCTTTGGAGCCGACCTGAACGCCTATACCAGCTTTGACGAGACGGTATACCAGTTGCCCATCCCCACAGATGACCCCGCCATGTTTGGCACCGGGCTGAATATTATGCGCGATTGGGCGCAGGAAGCCACGCTTGCTGCTAACGAGATAGAAAAGGAGCGTGGAGTAGTGCTGGAAGAAGAACGCCTGGGCAAGGGTGCCAGCGACCGTATGTCGCGCCAAACCTTGCCGGTAATGCTTAACCATGCCCGCTATGCCGAACGCCTGCCCATCGGTACAGATGAGGTGTTGACCAAATTTAAGCCCGAGGTGATCCGCAGGTTCTATCATGACTGGTACCGCCCCGATCTGCAAGCGCTGATTATTGTGGGCGATGTAGATGTGAACCAGGCCGAGCAATTGGTGAAAGCAAAATTTGCCGATCTGAAAAACCCGGTCAAACCGCGCGAGCGCACACTGTATACCGTGCCGCTTACCGGTAAAACGCAATTTTTAGCGGTGACCGATAAGGAGGAGAGCGGCACTACCCTGCAAATAATTTACAAGCATAAAGCACCGGCTATGCAAACCGAGCAGGACTACCTGCTATCCATCAAACGCAGCCTGTTTAACCAATTGTTGGATGCACGCCGCAACGCCCAGTTGTCGCAGGAGGCTAACCCGGCATTTACCGGGGTGAGCATCGGTATCAGCGGCTTGCTGAACAATGTTGATATGCTGAGCTTCGCGGTATCGGTGAAGCAAGGCCAATTGCAGCGTGGTTTTACACAGGCCTGGAGCTTACTGGAGGGCGTGAAGCGATACGGTTTTACTAAAGACGAACTGGACCGCGTAAAGCAAAATTACCTTCGTAACCTGCAAAGCTCGGTGAGCGAGCAGGGTAAAACTGCATCGGTAAGTTACGTTAAGGAATACCAGCGATTGTTTCTTAACAGCGAAGCATCGCCGGGCATAGACTGGGAATTTCAATTCGCGCAAAACCATCTCGATGCTATCACTTTAGCCGATATGACCGCGCTGATGAATGAGTACCTGGCATCAAAGGATATCGATATCCTGATCATGGCGCCCGAAAAGGAAAAAACCGGCTTGCCTGATCAGGCAACAGTTACCGGCTGGATCAACACTATCGCTAAACAGGATATCCAGCAGTACAAAGAGGAGCAGGTAGGCGATAAACCCCTGCTTGCCAAACTCCCTGAACCGGGCAAGGTAACCGCAAAACAACAGATCCCGCAATTGGGTGTTACAAAGGTTACCTTAAGCAATGGCATTACCGTGATCCTGAAGTCAACCGATTTTAAGAACGACCAAATCATTTACGGCGCGTTCAGTCCGGGTGGTACCTCACTTTACGATAATACCGATTTTGATATCGCATCAAACGTGGGCGGCATCATGGCGCGCATGGGGTTGGGGCAGTTCAATTCGGTGCAGTTATCGCAGGTGTTGACGGGGAAGGTGGTGCAATCTTCGGCTAATGTGGGCTTGCGTTCAGAGACAATAAACGGCGCCGCGGCTCCGCAAGACCTGGAGACCGCACTGCAACTTACCTACCTGCAATTTACCGCACCGCGTAAGGATAGCCTGATGTTCAGAAATACGATGGAAGGCGCCATCGCCAGCCTGGCTAACCGTTATGCCGACCCGAACAGGGTGTTTGTTGATACCATCAGCTATGTGATGGGCGGCTATAGTTACCGCTCGGCTGCGCCTACCGAAGAAAGGTTGCGTAAGATCACCCTGCAACGTGCCTACGATATTTATCGCGAGCGTTTTGCCGATGCATCAAACTTTACGTTTGTGTTTGTAGGTAATTTTGAGATAGACGACATGCTGCCTTTGCTGGAGCGCTACATCGCATCGTTGCCGGCTACGCATAAGCATACCAAAGTGCGCGATCTGGGTATCCATATTCCATCGGGCCGCCTGGTGAAGAAGGTATTTAAGGGTACCGAGAACAAGGCCCTGGTAAGGGTGGTGTATAGCGGCGATTACCAGTTTGGCCAGTTTGCCAATATGCAGCTAAAGGCTTTGGGCGATATTTTGCAGATAAAGGTATTACAACGCCTGCGCGAAGCTGAGGGCGAAGTATACAGTCCGCAGGTGCAAACGGTTTATAATAAATACCCGCAAAACAGGTTTGCCATTACCATTCAATTTGGCTGTGCTCCCAAAAATGCCGACCACCTTGTAGCCTTGCTGGAAGATGAAATGAAGAAACTGCGCGAGCAAGGGCCCGTCGCCGATGACGTGGAGAAGTTTAAGGCCCAATACCAAAAAAGCGTAGAACTGATATTAAAGGAAAACAGCTTTTGGTATAGCTACCTGGCCGGTCAGTACGAAAATAACGAGGACGTGCTGCAGGTGCTGGATGTAAATAAGCATTTGGCTAATATTAACCCAATATCGTTAAAGCAGGCCGCGCAAACATTTTTTTCAGGTAAGAATATGATCACATTTGAGCTATTGCCTGAACAAGCAGGCACAAATTAACCGGATGCTGCTCAATAACAAGAGGCCGTCTCATAATTCAATTATGAGGCGGTTTTTTCGTTGATGCCGATTTAGATGAGTTATTAGGAAAGCGGGACTGTATCAGCCTGCTTTCGATTTTTTGAGTTGGTTCAGGTGTTTTTATCGGATAAAAAGCCTTTTTTATCAGGCTTTCCACTTTCTGAGGTTATGTGCGATGGATAATAACCCTATTTCGACCTCGGTTTTGGACATTCCCTTCAGCAGGAATCGCCTGAAGCCGTGATTATGCTTCAGGTTGGCGAACACCGGTTCGACATCTGCGGGCCGTCGCTTTCGGTATTTGATGCCCTGTTCGGTATTCAGTCTTTCTTTCGCTATCTGCTTGTGTATTCTAAGGCTGTGGTTGATCTCCACCACGCGGTTACCGGCTGCTTGGTGACAAACGCCCCGCATGGGGCAGTTTTCACAATTCTGCGCCTGATAGCGGCTGATCAGTTGCACATAGCCGGATGTGGTGACCCGCTGCCCGGTGCCGATATGCTGCATGTGTTGTCCCATCGGACATACCAGGTAATCTTCCTGTTCATTATAGTGCAAACTGTCATTACCGAATGCTTTGATGCCTTTATTTTGTTCCTGGTCGAACGTGTTGTATTTGATATAAGCTTCAATGCCTTTTTGCTGTAATACGCCATAGTTCTTCGAACCCAACCTCACATAGTATCCATTAACAGGCTTTTTGCCTTTTCCGATGATATGGTAATGCACCAATTCTAATCTTTTTGTGTAAGCCACTTACCGGGTGTGGTATTGAAAATCTGTTTGAAGGACCGCTTAAAAGTAGCGACGCTGCGCCTGGTGAGGTAACCAATTTTTTTCAGTAGCAAATTGAACATGAAATTCTTCTTCTCTGAAACATAAAAAGCTTTGCCTTAATATAACCGAATAGCGTTTTTCGTCAGCTTCATAATATGTTGTTTTTTTTAATTATTTATTATCAATCAACGGTATTTTCGAAAATATTTTAGAAAAATAACATCAAATCAGTTTTTTTTATAGTGCAATACCCCATGTATTGCTATATTAAATAATAAAAATTAAATTTGATTTATTGTTTATTTCTAATTAATATAAGAGTAGTAAAGAACTAATTGTTTAAACCGGATGGTATTAAATTTAATTGATCAATGAGCGGTGTAAAAAAGTTGACGGACGATGATTTGATTTTATTGTTAAATAAAGCCAATGAAACTGAAAGCACTGCGTTCAATGAAATTTATGACCGTTATTGGGCCAGGCTGCTGGCACAAGCTAATTACGATCTAAACAATAAGCCAGATGCCGAAGAATGCGTGCAAAACGTATTTATAAACCTTTGGAAGAACAGGGCATCCCTGACACTACGGTTTAAATTATCTACCTATTTATACCGTGCTGTAAAAAATCAGGTACTAAATAAGTTAAAAAGCAGGCGGGCAATAGGCCATGTTTCCCCACTATCGGAAGCCGCTGAGATCGGACAGTTTGTTCCCTCCGCCGATATGTCGTTGTTGGAAAAGGAACTTCTTGATATTTTAGAGGGCGCCATAAATGATCTACCGGAGAAGTGCGCGAAGATCTACAAAATGAGCCGGCACGAGGGTAAAACCAATAAAGAAATTAGTACGCATTTAGATATTGCGGAAAAAACTGTTGAAGGGCATATGACGCGTGCTTTGCGACATATTGCCGGACAAATTAGCGCTTCCTGGCTTACCATCTTAATTCTATTCCTGTATTAAGGCCTCCCTATTATTCAGTAATAACTATCTGTAAGATCGGTGCAGGCTACCTCCGATTATGCGGAACATGGCGGCGCTTTTTTCCATCCAATTAGGTCTTAATGAATATCATTTAGGTCAATAAAATTCAAAATATAGTTTATCGTATACGAAAGCTGCCTGGCATATTTAAAAAAAATCAATTTAAATAGAGGGTTGTCGTCATTTTGATTGTCTCATAGGAAAATACGTGAAAATCATGGACAAGTTTCCCGAGGCATATATTGCTGAGCTTTGGCAAAAATTTCAGGACAACAGTTTATCTGCAAAAGAAAAAGAAGTTTTTTTTTCCTGGTATTCCAACCTGCAGATAAGTGAGAGGGAAGCTATTGAAGCTGATGCTTCAGCAAAGATCAGGATAAAAACTGCGGTCGATGCTGCTATAAATGATCAGCACCCGCCTGCAAAACTATCGTGGCTGAACAATATGAAATTGATATCGGTCGCCGCTTCAGTTTTGATCGTTACTGCTATTGCATTGTTTTTTTTACATGATCTCCACGCGCCAGACTCGCGTGTCCGGCCCTTATCAGGTGCCGAAGTTACGCCTGGTAGTTTGAAGGCATACTTAACACTGCCAAACGGGACCCGGGTAGAACTGGGCAAAGGTAAAAAAGGAAATATTTCTTCTTCCACAGGCAATCTCATTTCCCAGTCTGTACCAGGTCGGTTAGTTTACGATCAAAAAAACAATTCACATAACCTTTTGGCTTTAAACACCCTTACCACGCCTAAGGGTGGAGAATGCGATGTTATTTTGCCAGATGGGACACATGTTTGGTTAAACGCGGCATCCTCGCTAACTTATCCGGAGGAATTTAGTGATACTATAAGAAAAGTGAAGTTGGAAGGAGAAGCTTACTTTGAAGTGGCACATGAAAGATCACGCCGGTTCATTGTTCAATCAGGAAGTCGCCAGATCGAAGTTTTAGGAACGCATTTTAATATTCGGGCTTATGATGATGAACCGGAAATGAAAACGACCCTGGTTCAGGGGCGCGTAAAAGTAACAAGCGGTAATAGATCCGTCATCCTCAAACCAGGCCAGCAGGCAGCCGCTATTAACAATGACAATAGCCTGGAGGTAAGGGATGCCAATGTCAATCTTGAAATTGCCTGGAGAAATGGTATGATCATGTTTCAGGATGCAAAATTGACCGACATTATGAAACAGGTTGCCCGCTGGTATAATATTAAAGTACAGTTTACCGGAAAAGATATCGACCGGCTTTTTAATGGTGGTTTTTCACGGGGTGCAAACCTGGAAAAAATGCTGGAGATATTAGAAGCTAATCATATCCCTTTCGTTTTAAAACGATCGGGAGAGGATAAAGTGCTTGAAATAGGACAATCATAATTTGCTATAACGTACTAACAAAAAGAAAGGAGAGCCCCATACATGCAAAAATGATCTACATGACGCCCAAACACCCAAGCTTAAAAAAAAACCGGTTAGTGTGGTCGAAGACACTACCGGCATAACGAGCTAAGTGAAATAATACCCTGATAAGATATTTAGCTATTCACTCAAAAACGCATACAAAATTATGTTTTTTTTACACAAACTGCTTTTTGTTTTACAAAAAAGAAGCAGTACCACAACAGCCACTGCACTCAGCAGTGACCACCTTAAACGGCTGCTTATGAGAATTCAAATCACCACAATGATCCTTTTCGCTGCCTGCATTCATGTATCTGCCTCGGTTTTTGCGCAGTACTCCCTTAAAGCTGAACATAAGGCCTTTAAGGAAGTAATGAAAGATGTTGAAGGCAAGACAGGCATGATATTCATGTATGACAATCACCTGTTATCAATAGTTAAACCAGTTGATATCGACGCGAATAATGTGTCGTTGGAAAAATTACTGGCAATGCTGTTCGAAAAACAGGCTATAGACTATAAGATCATCGAAAAAACGATCGTTTTGAACGAGAAGCCAGTAGTTACGCCGGTAAGATATGTAGTGTTGATTAAAGATATCAGTGCACAAGTGCTCGATGAAATAGGGAAGCCTCTCCCCGGGGTTTCAGTTACTATTGTTGGTTCTAACAAAGGTGTATCTACCGATGCTTCGGGTCGTTTTACACTGACCAATATCGACGAGCAATCAACCTTACAGATCAGCATGATCGGATATGAAACGCAGCTTATTAAGATCAGTTCTCAAAAATGGCCTGCTACTATAACAATGAAACCCGCGGCCACTAAATTAAATGAAGTTGTGACTGTTGGATACGGTTCTACCAAACGTAAGGACCTTACAGGGGCAGTCTCATCGGTTAATATTAATGAAGTGAAGGACGTCCCCTTCGCGACTATCGATCAGGCATTATCGGGGAAAGCTTCTGGCGTACAAGTTGTACAGGCCGATGGTTCACCAGGCGGTGCCGCTAAAATACGTATCCGTGGAGGCACGTCTTTGTTAGGGGGAAACGACCCACTTTATATCATTGACGGCGTGCAGGTGCAGGTATCGAACAATTTTATTACTACTGCGTCTGATATTGTTAGCCCTATAGACCGTTTTGGTAATTCGGGCGGTGGCGACACACCAAATGATGCCATCTCCGGTAACTTTGCCAGGGCCTTAAACAGCTTAGGCGGGTTGAACATAAACGATATTGAAACGCTTGATATTTTGAAAGATGCTTCTGCTACAGCTATTTACGGTTCGAAAGGGGCTAATGGTGTTATTATTATCACCACCAAAAGGGGCAAATATAACCAAAAGTCAACCCTGGAAGCCAGTTATAATGCTGGCTTTAGTATTGCGAGACCCGAAAAAGTACTAAACCGCGATCAGTACATCATGATCCTAAAGGAAGGAGCGGCTAATTTAAACGCAGCACGTGCGCTCAAGGGTTTGGCAGCTGATGCCAAAGCAACCACCATCTTAACCAGCCCAACATATTTTGAAAATTCAAATACCGATTGGATGAGCCTGGTGCTACGTACGGGCGTTACTCAAAACGCAGATATATCTGTTAGCGGCGGCGGCGAAGGTTCACGTTACCACACATCGCTGACCTACTATAATAACAACGGCGCCATAAAAGGTACAGATTTTACTAAGATAGCCGGAAAGGTTAGCCTGGATAATGATATTACCCCAAGGTTCCGCTTAAGCAGCAACCTTGATTTTGGCTTTACAACAAACAATGTAACCAACGGTGTTTATACGCAAGCTATGTTTGCACCACCCACCATGAGCCCGTATAATGCCGATGGGAGTATCAGGGTGATCAGTCCGGCTGATTATGGTGCTGCTGCCTACCAGGGTTTCCAAAATCCATTGTTCCTTCTGAAAGGGATAAACCGGGCGAATACCGTTACGCTGATCGGTTCGATGGCAGCAGAATACGATATTTTAAAAGATCTGAAATTCCGTAGTTCGGTGGCAGTTAATTACAATACCTACAACCAAAACGACTATACCCCCAGCACGGTTTCAATTGCTACATCCAGCGGAACAGGGAGTTCAAATAATGGTACAGCCACTCAGGGGCAAACTGTTAATAGCAATGTGATCTACGAGAACTATTTCACATGGAACAAGCAATTTAATAAGGATAACCAGTTAAATATAATAGCAGGTACTTCATGGCAGATCAGTAAAACTAAAACCTTTTCTGCCAGCGGTCAGAATTTTCCGGATGATAACTATTTAAATAATCTGTCTTCGGCTGCTGTTACCTTGCCATCTACTGGTACCTCAAGCCAAAACTCGCTTTTAAGTTTTTACGGAAGGGCTACTTACAGCGCATTTGATAAATATATTTTTACATTCACAGGCCGTTCCGATGCTTCTTCTAAATTTCCGGTTGCCAACCGTGTAGGCTATTTCCCGTCTGGTGGCGTTGCCTGGAGGATATCAAAAGAGAAATTTTTGAAAGATATCACCTGGATCGATGACATCAAATTAAGGGCAAGTATTGGTTATACAGGTACCCAAAATATTGCAGATAATCAGTTTTATACCCTATATTCCCCAATTTCGTATGGTGGTGTAAGTGGTCTGTCTCCAACACAATTAGGCAACAATTCGCTAAAGTGGGAAAACACGCTGCAAAAAGATGCGGGTATCAATATCGAACTGTTTAAATCGCGATTGAATATAGGCCTGGGTTATTATAATAAATTAACTTCAGGAGTTCTTTTCCCTACATCAGTTGCATCCAGTTCTGGTTATTCCAGCGTAATTGCCAATGTTGCTACTATTCAAAACAGGGGTTTGGAGTTGGAGCTTTCGGGGACCTTTATACGTAAAAAGGATTTCTCATGGTCAGGATCTTTAAATGTATCAGGCAACCGCTCAAAAGTAATATCACTGCCGATCAATAACTCGATCAATCCTAATAATGGCCAGCCTAATGATCAGGATACTTATTTGTATGGGAATACGATCCTTAAAGTAGGCCAGCCAGTTGGCTTAATTTACGGTAAAGTATTTGATGGTATTATCCAGAACCAGGCAGAGTTGGATGCTTATAAAGCGGCAAGCTATTACGGCAACTTTGTTATAAGTTACCTTGGCATAGGAGATGCACGCTTTAAAGGCGATGGAATTCCGGTTGCACCGGGATATACGCAGCAGTTTTATAAAAATGATGTTATCGGTCGTGCAGAAGCCCGCTTTTACGGAGGGTACACCAATACGATAACTTATAAAAACTTCATGCTTTCTACACTGGCTACTTTCTCAGAAGGTGGCGACATCAATTATCTTGCGGATGGCCAGGCGTTCGATCTACAGTCTTTAACCAATAAACCTGTACGCATTTTGCAGCGCTGGACACCTGATAACCCAAGCACTACTCGCCCAAGGCTACTTTTAGGCCAGGCCAGTTATGCTTATAGCTCAAGCGCCAACGTATACGATGCCTCATTTATACGCATTAAATCGGTAACGTTAAGTTACCAGCTTCCAAAAGCGTTGCTCAGCAAGTTGAAAATTTCAAGAGCATATTTATATGCTTCTGCAACTAATCTGTTAACGTTTACTAAATATCCGGGTGCCGATCCGGAGGTGAGTAACAATCCTTACAGTTTAATTGGCGGCTACAGCGATTCGGGTGGATACCCGGCTGTGAAACAATACAGTTTTGGTTTACGTCTTGGATTTTAATTCAATAAAAAAATGAAAAAGATTCTAAAATATATAATGCTCAGTATGGTGATCACCGCTCCTTATGCATGCAAAAAGGAGTTGGGTGCCTTACCGCAAAATGCAAAGGTTGCAGAAAATACTATCCTGGATCAGGGAACTTCTCAAATCGCACTAAACGGGGCCTATTATAACTTCGCTAATGCAACTCAGATCAAAACCGGCTGGCAATCCCACGAACTTTATCCATCAGAAATGACGGGTTACATTGTATACGGATTGGGAGGTAACATCGGTATATATATCAACGACCTCAGCGGCGAAAACACTAATGCTTCAGGCTACTGGTTACAATGCTATAAAGCACTGAATGCAGTAGACAATGTCATAAAGGGCGTAAATGCTTTGGATGATAACAAATTTACCGGCACCAGGAAAAAAGAGATTATTGCCGAAGCGCATTTCCTGCGTGCTTATGCACATTTTAAACTGCTTAATTTTTATGGTGAGTGGTACAAGCCAGACAGCAAATTTGGTGTATTGCTCCGCGACGAAAGCAGCACCTTAACTACAATTGCCAAAGCACGCAATACAGTAAAGGAAACTTATGATTTCATTATCAGCGACCTGGACGATGCGATTGCCAACGCCCCCGCAACTAATCAGGTTTATTACGCCACTAAATGGGCTGCTATGGCACTGAAAATGCGAGTATTGATGTGCCGTGGAACAGCTGCTGATTACACTCAGGTAATTACGCTTGGTAACACCATAATACAGACCGGACCATACACACTGGAAGCCAAGCAGGAAGATATCTTCCATACCAAGGGTTTAGCAAGTAAAGAAATCATTTTAGGTATACAGCCGCAGGCGCTGCAAACTACTGATAATTACAGTAAAAGCAGGCAATATTATCCCGGTGCTTCAGCTTTGTATGCCGCATCATCAACATTAAAGGATCTATACGCTAATGATCCCCGCCTGACCTGGATGGTGGGTACCAAAACTACTTTTACCGATCTTTATGCTCCCGGCACAGCGTGGTTTATGAAATATATCCTGCAGGGCGGTGTTGCCAGTACCGTGTCTGAAAGTGATTACGCATTCCGTTTAACCGAAGTTTATCTTTTGCAGGCGGAAGCAATTGTACGCTCGGGCGGCAGTTTGGCCAATGCCAGAACTTTGGTACATACCATACAGGCTTGTGCGGGCATTACAGCCACTACAAATAACACCAATTACCTGGCTGTTGAAGCAGCCTTAACTACTGATGCAATGAACCTTGAGATTTACAAGGAAACTGCCCGTAGCATGGTTGCCGAAGACGGACAAGAATGGAATGCGTTATTGCGCCTGCCTTTTGCCACCGTAAAGTCCATCCGGTCAACGATCACTTCGACAAATCAATTTATATATCCTGTTCCCAAAGACGAGTTTCAATACAATCCGTTGTTTGGTGACCAAAATCCGGGTTACATCAAGTATTAAGCATTATTTCCAGGCTTGTACGGTTTTCAATACCGTACAAGCTTGGAAATAACACATCTGTAAAATCTACCATTTATTATGAAGACGGTATTTAAAGGGCTGTTGCTATGTGCTTTCATAGTATTAGGTCAGTACCACCTGCTGTTAGCAGATGGCATTGTAAAAAGCAAGCTAAAGGTTCTATATGTTGGCGGGTCGAGTGACTTTGCCGATACGCACTATGCAAGTGCGGCACAACGTGAGTTAGATGTACAGCAGCGGATGAAAACGTTTGAAACGTTGCTGAAACAACCCCCAGTTCGGCGGATGGATATTTGAATACACCATTACTGATCATCAAAAGAAATCGGAAGAATTTAAAAAGCTATTAAATAGAAAAATTTAAAAAAATGAAAAAGTTATTTCTCAGTATACTGGCGTGGCTCCTAATTCAGCTATTGCCAGCTCAAAATTTATCTGCTCAAGGTATAACCTATCAAATTAACGGAAAGTTGAAAGGTATTAGATCGGGTAAGATCTTTCTTCAGCGAAGTGATTTTACCGACCGTACAACCAAGTCTGTCGACAGTGCTAAAATAACTGACGGAAGCTTTGTACTAACAGGGAGAGCCGCAGGTGCGGAAATGCTGCGGGCGTTAGTAATGCCGGGTAACTGGGCTTTTGATATTTTTTTAGATAACGGTAAAATAACAGTTAGCGCCGACACGGCCGGTGCCGAGCATTTTGATTATACCAAGTATGGTTATGGTAAAGGTGCCATCATCAAAAATGTTAAGGAAAGTGGTTCAAAAAACTATGATATCATCGCGGCTTATCAGAGTGATCCCGGGCAAAGGCAATTTGCCGCCATCAATAATGAACTCAATCGGCAGTTTAAACTTGTTCAAGGCAAGGATATTGATGCGGAGTATAAAGTTCGGGGAAGAATGGATTCGGTTAATAAACTGTTGCAAGCCTGGCAATTCAAACAAATAAAAAACTACGTCAGCCAAAATTCAGGTGCAGTAGGCCCGCTTTACCTGTATTATGTATTATACACCTACTCTAATGATACTAAATACCAATCGCTAAGCGAAATGCTTGATCAATTCACCGGCGATGCTAAAAATTCGGTGTATTACAGTGAATTATCCCGATCGCGCAATATGCTTGCGGCGGTGCAACCAGGAGCCGTAGCGCCAGATTTTACGCTAATGAGGCCTGATAGCAGTAAGTTAAGCTTATCGGCATTCCGAGGGAAATATGTAATGATAGATTTCTGGGCAAGCTGGTGCCACCCCTGCCGTGAAGCTATACCACACTGGAAGTTGGTTTACGCCAAATACCATGACAAAGGATTTGATATACTCAGTGTTTCAGATGACAGTTCGTGGAAAAGTTGGAAAATTGCGATGGACCAGGAAAAAATGCCCTGGGCACAGGTTTGCGACGAATTCCCAATTAAAAATATGCCCGCCCGGGTGGGAGCCTTGTATATGACCCATACTATTCCTCATTATGTTTTGCTCGACAAAGAAGGTAAAATACTGGTTAAGGGTGGTGATGAGAAAGTTATTGACGAAAAATTGTCCACTATATTCAAAGATTGAAACCTATAAAATATGAAAACACTACTAAAACTTAGTTTGATCTTTTTAGCATTAACCGGAGAGAACGCTTTAGCTCAAAAGGCAGATCAATACACTTTAAATGCCCGGCTTTCCGGAGCACCTATGGATTCGGTACAAATTAATTACCAGGGTGCCGATGGGTATAAGCAAACCACACTGCCTATCGTTGGGCAATCCTTTACATTCTCCGGAAAGTCTGTTCATCCCACCCGTATTAGCCTTTTTTTTAAAAAAAATGGCGAGGTTATTCCGCCCCAGGAGCAGTACAGTAAAATGAAGCAACTGTATGTAGAACCAGGTAAACTAATCCTTACCGGCGACCCCTCAGATCTGGCAACGCTAAAACTGGCGGGTTCGAAAACCCAGGATGAACAAGAAGAACTGGACAGACGCACTGCTGCGGCCCGAAGTGTACTGATACCCTTAAATAAGGCTTACTACCAGGAAAAAGATAAAGATAAAAAAGAAGCGATAAAAGAGCAGATGGCTCCCTACGGCCGTGAGATACAGCAGGCACAAACTGCTTTTCTGTTTGAAAAGCCAAACTCGGTCGTGTCGTTAGATCTAATGCAAATGGAGGCGGAGCGTATGAAACCTGCCGACACAAAAAGATATTATGCAAGTTTAAATGCCGAAGCCAAAGTTACCGAACAAGCTAAAGCGCTGGCCATTAAGATAAAATCCATTGAAGCGGCTACGCCAGGCGGTATAGCCCCGGGTTTCACCAAAACAGATATCAATGGTAAAACGCTGACCCTGGCTGATTTTAAAGGCAAATATGTACTGCTCGATTTTTGGGCAAGCTGGTGTGTGCCATGCAGGGCCGGTAACCCGCATTTGATCACCCTTTATAAAAAATACCATGATAAAGGATTGGAAATTGTTGGTATATCAGACGACGACCGGGCGTTAAAAGCCTGGCATGACGCTATTGAGAAAGATGGGATAGGTATCTGGCATCATGTTTTGCGTGGCTTAGATATGGATAAAAAAATGAAACGGGAAATGAATCCGAATGATCTGGATGACGCTTACAGTGTTTCAACAATACCTACTAAAGTGCTGATAGACCCATCGGGCAAAATAGTAGGGAGATTTGGTTCGTTGGGCGGGAATGATGCCGATATGGATCAAATGTTCGCATCAATTTTTAAATAAAAAAAACAATAAACAAACAGTAATATAATGAAAAAATTTCTATTGGCCATTTTAGTACTCCCTGTATATGCAATGGCTCAAAATAATGGTAATGACTTTACTATTAAAGGCAAGATAGGCACATTGAGTGCCCCGGCGAAAGTTTATTTGACTTATGCGGCAGATAACAAAAGATTCACAGATTCTGCGACGATCAATGACGGACGATTTGAATTTAAGGGAAAGGCACCTGAAACGCCCGCCCAGGCCTATGTAGTACTCAATAGCGATGGTAACGGAATGGCCAAAGCGAAAGATTATACGCAAATTTATATTGAAAAAGGCGAAATTTCGATAAATGCAGCTGCAGAGCCTATTTCAAAAGCTACCATAGGGGGCACGCCGACCAATATAGACCTTAGTGCCTTTAATAAATTGAATAAGCCGGCCACTGATCTGAATGAACAATATGGAAATAAAACGAGATCGGCGACAGATGCCGAAAAGGCAAGCCCTCAATTTAAAGCTGAGTTAGCGTTAATTGAAAAAAGATATAGCGAGGCTTCTAAAGCTGCCACCCTTCAGTTCATCAAAACGCATTCTTCATCATACTTGAGTTTTAAACTAACCACTGATCAGGCGTATAGTATGGATTACGCTGAGATCGCACCTCTTTATAATGAGCTTTCCCCGGAACTAAAAAGCAGTGTAGCAGGACAGCGCTTCACCGGACAACTGGAAAAAATGAAAAAAGTTGCTATTGGCGCGATGGCACCGGCATTTACATTGCCCGATACAGCCGGTCGCCAGGTAAGCCTGTCTGATTTCAGGGGCAAATATGTGCTTGTTGATCTTTGGGCATCATGGTGCGGTCCATGTCGTGCAGAAAACCCTAACCTGGTACGTACCTATAACAAATATAAAGGTAAAAATTTTACCATCTTAGGCGTTTCGCTTGATCGCGCGGACGATAAAGCTAAGTGGGAGGCTGCGATCAATAAAGATGGACTGACCTGGACACATGTATCTGACCTGAAATTTTGGCAATGTGAAGTGGCGCTTGCTTACGGTGTACAAGCGATCCCTCAAAATTTCTTACTTGATCCTTCGGGGAAGATAGTGGCAAAAAATTTGCGAGGGGAGGAATTGGATAATAAACTTGGTGAGATCTTAGTGCAAAGTTCATCTAAACATAATTAGTAATATAACCTGAAATGTACTAAATACGGGCGCTCAGCTATCTGTTGAGTACCCGCTTTTTCTCTTCATTTCAAAGCAAAGTAATTAAGACAAACCTTTAAGAAATAGCCTGAATTTTTGGTAAGCATCGATCGTAACGGGTAACTCAGTTTATCCGATCAGGACGATATTGCCCGAAAATAAACACTACCCAATTCAAACATAATGAAAAAATTACTCATCGCCCTTTGGCTTTTATCGGCTATGACTGTTGCTTTGGCACAACCGAAATTAGTTGAGCAGATCAACAGAAAAGGCGAAACATTGATCATACCTTACCAAAAATATATTTTGAGTAATGGCTTGACCGTTATTTTAACGGAAGATCATTCGGATCCGATAGCGCATATCGATGTGACCTATCATGTAGGATCAGCGCGTGAAACGCTTGGCAAATCTGGTTTTGCTCATTTTTTTGAGCATATGATGTTTGAAGGGTCTGATCACGTAAAAAGTGGCTTACATTTTAAAACGGTAAATGCCAGCGGCGGTACGCTTAATGGCACAACCAATCAGGACAGAACAAATTATTTTGAAACGGTACCGAGTAACCAGTTAGAAAAGATGCTTTGGCTGGAGTCTGACCGTATGGGCTTTCTATTAGATGCTGTAACACAGCAAAAGTTCGAGATACAGCGTTCAACAGTGAAAAATGAACGCGGGCAAAGTTTTGATAATAAGCCCTATGGCACAGCCTTAGAAGCGTTGTTGGGTGCGCTTTATCCTTATGGGTACCCTTATTCCTGGCAACCTATCGGTTTTGTTGAAGACCTTGATCGGGTAGATGTTAACGATTTGAAACGATTTTTTCTACGCTGGTATGGACCTAATAATGCCACATTAACGATTGGCGGCGACATTAACGTAAAACAAACCCTCGCCTGGGTGGAAAAGTATTTTGGTTCAATTCCGCGCGGCCCCGAAGTCAAACCCGCTGTGCCACTTAAACCTGTTGTTTCTTCAGACAGGTATATTTCTTACACAGACAATTATGCCAGGCTTCCGCTAATGTTTATCGGGTATCCGGGCGTAAAGATGAATGATAAAGACCAAGCCGCATTGGACGCGTTAGCCATGATTATTGGGAAAGGTTATAATTCGCTGCTTTATAAGAATTTTATAAAAACGCGGAAAGCTGCCGAGGCGACCATGTTCTCTTACAACCTGGAGCTGGCTGGTTTTATTGGTATAGAAGTCGTTCCATTTCCTGGGCAAACATTAGCCGATATGCACCAGATGGTGCAGGAAACGCTGGCTGAGTTTGAAAAGCGCGGCGTAACCGATGAAGATCTAGCCCGGTTTAAGGGAAGTGCTGAAGCCGATTTTATTAATACGCTGGAAAGTATATCCGGAAAGGTATCATTTTTAGCAGAGTCCCAAACTTTTACCGGCAATCCAAACCAGATCGGGCGGCAACTTGCAGATATACGCAAGGTGAACAAGGAAGATATCATGCGGGTTTACCGCCAATATTTGAAAGGAAGCGGTGCCGTTATCCTCAGCATTTTGCCTAAGACGGGTGAGGTTAAACCTGTTGCCCCCAATAATTTTACGCCTGATAAATCTAATTATGCAGCACCGGATTATGGCTACCAGGGTTTAACCTACCGGAAGCCCAAAGATAAATTTAACCGCGCCGTGCAGCCTCTTGCGGGCTCCAACCCATCAATTAAAATGCCGGCTATCTGGAAGTCAAACACAGAAAACGGCGTAAACATCATCGGTTCATACAATAATGAAGTTCCCGAAGTTTCGCTGTCAGTATCCATTCGTGGTGGCGGGTTGCTTGCGGCAAACAATACTTCAAAAGCCGGGTTGCCGAATATTGTGGCCCAAATGTTGAACGATGATACAGAAAGCATGACCGCAGAGGAGATCAGCGGAAAGTTAGCGAAACTGGGCAGCAATATTGTTGTAACCGCGGGAAACGATGAAACAGTGATGTCAATTTCGTCCTTAACAAAAAATATAGACCAAACACTCGCAATTGCCGAACAGCGATTGCTCCGCCCTAAGTTTACGCAGGAAACACTGGACCGAATTAAAAAACAGGTTATTCAAAATCTGATGGTTTCCAAAGCGCAGCCAGCCAACGTTGCTAATACTGTTTTTAATAAATTGATCTATGGGAGTGATAATATCAGAACCTATGGATTGGTTGGTACTGAGCAAACCATAACTAACATCACACTCACGGATGTTCAGGATTATTATACCAAATATTTTGCGCCGGGGGTGTGTTCGGTTGTTGTGGTAGGAGAACTAACTAAAAGTGCCGCAATTAACAAATTGGTTTTTTTAAAACACTGGAAGAACAAACATATAGAGATCCCTGTTCCGCCCGCACCAACAGCTAAGCCCGAATCCAAGACTATTTATATCGTTGATGTGCCAAAAGCCGCACAGTCAGAAATTAGGGTTGGTTATTACACAGGTATTAAATATGACGCAACAGGTTTATTCTACAAATTAGGCTTGACAAACTATGCTTTGGGCGGGGGATTCGATAGCCGGTTAAATATTGATCTAAGGGAGGAGAAAGGCTGGACCTATGGTGCCTCCTCAAATTTTAGTTCTGGAAAACTGGGAGGGTTTTACGTAGCGTCAGCAGGTGTGCGTGCCGCAACAACGGACAGCGCTGCATTTGAGTTTTTGAAAATTATCGGACATTATGCGCAGGATGGCATCACCCCTTCGGAACTTCAATTTACGAAAAGTTCGATAGGACAGAGCGATGCGCGTAAGTACGAAACCAATATGCAAAAAGCCGCATTTCTTTCACGGATCCAAAACTATAACCTTAGTGCAGGGTTTGTTGACAAGCAAAATATGATCCTGAAAAACCTTACTAAAAGTGAGGTTGATGCATTAGCGAGGGAATATCTTGACCCAGACAAGATGACTGTGCTGATCGTAGGCGACAAGGCAGGTTTTCTGCCTGTGCTTCAAAAGTCGGGATACAAAATTATTGAGTTGGATAGTGAGGGTAGGCAGAAATAAAACCCCGTTGGAATGCTTGTCATTCCGTGCGGCTAATTATAATAATTTATGTACCAATGTATTCAAATGCAAGTACTATCGCAATTATAAATTTGTGTTTTGCCGGCCTGAATAGGTCGTCAAGTTAAAGTCTTCATCGTTCTTTTTTCATTTTGCTCATGAAAAATTGGAGTTTTTCATGAGGTCAGTAATAGTTTGTTAATAAGTGAAAAACACCCCTTGAAGCGGGGGTGTTTTTAAACTCCATACCATCGCCGTATCTAAGTGAATAATTTAATTATTTGTATCTAAGACGAAAGATGAAGATATGTCATGCCAACTTAAATGTGTAAATGTAATAGCCGAGCTCATCGAATTGTCGGCTTTTATCAAAGATCGGATATGTTTAAGATGCTATTTAAATCCTTTTTTAAGAAAATACCTTTTACCGAATTTAATATCTCGCTGTATGTTGAGGTAGAAAAAATTAGTTTAAGTGAAACTGCCCGCATAGTTAACAAGTTGACCGGTTCGGCATTGCAGTATAAGTTGCTATTGGTTAAAAATGAAAGCCTTGTATATCTATCCTTCGAATGTAATTTAACCTTACAACGATTATCCTTAATGATGCGGAAATTTAAAAGGATCGATGGGATACGGAATATATTAATTACCGAAAAACAACCGGATTCGGTTTTGTTAGCAACGAATTACCTGCTGCCCAAAAATGCGATGACAGCCCCGGTGCTTAGGACCGTGCAAAACTACAAAGCGACAATTGGCTATGTAGATGACCGTTTCTGTATGGTCCGGTTTAAATCGACTGTTGATGTAGTGGAGAAATTTTTATGGGAAATTGATGAGTTTTATAATAGGAAGCGAACAAATGAATGCGATCTAATGCCATTTATAATGATTGCCATGAGGGATTGGCTGCCTGATGAATGTTTGCATGTATTATTAAACCTTCAATAGGGCTCAAACTATAGGAAACAATGGAGAAATGATAGAAAAGATACTGTTACATACGCGGGAGCTTTGAAATCGAATTTATCTTCCTTACTATTTCTGATCCTAAAAGGAGCCTATAAGATATTGTCAATCAAAAACTGAATTGCATAAAAAAAGGAAATGGTCAAAATCGACCATTTCCTAAAGCGGAGAGCTAGGGATTCGAACCCCAGGAACCTTTCACAGTTCAACAGTTTTCAAGACTGCCGCAATCGACCACTCTGCCAGCTCTCCGGGGACAAAAGTACAAATCCGGGGCGAATTGGCAAATTTGATTTTCAATTTTTTAATATTATTTTAATGTATCGGTAAGCTATTCTTAATCAGTTTATTAAGATGTGCCTTTGCCGGTTTTAGGGGTGCGGAACGTGTTAAAACGCGGTTTTGAGATTTTAACGGTGCGCTTGGAAAGGTCGATACTGGCGTTTAATTCGAAGCCAATGAGGATAATTAGGGAGTTTAAATATAACCATAACATTACCACAATGAGGGTACCTATAGACCCGTATACCTTGTTGTATGATGAGAAATTATTAATGTAAAAAGAGAAGCCCATAGAGGTAAGCACGGCCAAACCTGTAGCCAAAATAGCCCCAGGACTTATGAACTTCCATTTACGTTTATTGGCCGGACCATAACGGTAAAGTATGGCGATAGTGACAAAGAACAATGCGATCACAATTATCCAGCGTGCAAACGCGATCACTATTGGCCATATCGAACTTGACTCATAAAACTGGCTTTTCATAAAGCTGATAATGATGCTGCTTATGATGAGGATCATGATGGCGATGAACAAAGTGAAGGCAATAAAGATAGTGAGCACCAGGGCTATCCAGCGTCTTTTAAGCCAGGTTCGGGTCTCTTCCACTAAAAAGGACTTATTAAAAGCCTTCATCAATTTGGCGACGCCGTTGGTGGCAAATATCATTGCCGAAAGAAAACCGAATGATAACAAGCCCGCGTTTTGGTGCTTTACAATATCATTTATAGTGGTATCTAATGCCAGGTAGGCGTTGTGTGGCAGAACGGTCTTTATAATATCCAACAATTGGGGCTGAAAATCCTTGAGTGGAATATAAGGTATCAGCGTAAATAGGAAAATGATAACCGGAAAGGTGGCCAGCATAAAGCTATAAGCCAGCGATGAGGCCCTGTTCACCAGCGAATCCTGTTTGATCTCTTTAAAAAAGAAGGAGGCTACCGTATACAACGGCAAAGGGCGAAAACCGGGCAGGATGATCACCTTGGTCCAGTCTAAAAAATACTGGTAAAACCTAAACCGTGATAAAAAGCGGTGCAACCATTCCATTTACCCAAACTTACTGAAAAAACGGCTTCATTTTATCAATAAATTCCTGCGAGGGCAGGCAGGGGCGATTGGTTTTCATATTAATGAAGGCCAGCAGCGTTTCGGCCTGGTGTATCAGTTCATCCTGCTCATTAAACAATTCATAGCGAAAGTGGATCTTCACCCCCGGCATCTTATCCATAATCACCCTGATGCGGATCTCCTCGTCGTAGCGGGCTGGCTTAATGTATTTGCACTTCATCTCTAGCACAGGCATCATCACGCCGGCTTCTTCCATGCCGCGGTAGGTCATGCCCTGGCTGCGCAGCATCTCAACGCGACCAACTTCAAAAAACTCGGCGTAGTTTCCGTAATACATATAGCCCATCTGGTCGGTCTCGCCATAGCGAACGCGCACTTTGGTGGTGTGTTCAAACATTACTTCTTGATGTTGCGCTTATCCAGCGCATCCTGGAATTTCTTAGCGTTAATCAAATGTTCGGACATGGTAACAGCAAAATTGTGGTGGTTGCTGAAATCGTCCTTGGCTACCATATAAATGTAGTCGGTTTTTTTATAGTTCAGCACCGCTTTAACCGCGTTTACAGATGGCATCATGATAGGTCCCGGCGGCAGGCCGGCATACATATAAGTGTTATAGGGCGAGTTGATCAGCTTATGCTTGTTCAACACCCGGCGGATGGTAAAATCGTGCGCGGCGAAGATCAGTGTAGGGTCGGCTTCCAGGTGCATGCCTTTATGCAGGCGGTTAAGGTACAGGCCGGCAATGGTCGGCATTTCCTCGTCGTACACAGCCTCGCCGTCAACTATCGATGCAAGGATAGATACCTGGATAGGAGTAAGGCCTATATCCGCAGCCTTTTGCTTGCGCTCCGGCGTCCAAAAGGTTTGGTAGTGCTTGTACATCCGGTCGAAGAGTTTTTCGGGCGATGTATTCCAGTAGATTTGGTAGCTGTCTGGCATTATCATTACATAAACGTTATCGGTAGTAAAGCCAAATTGCTTCACATAATCGGCCGAATCTAACAAACGGATAATGCTCAACGAATCCGACTCGAGTTTGTGGCCCATAAAGCCCGCGAATTGCTCCTTCAAACGGATATTATGGAAGTTAACCGTTACCGGGTCCTGGTTACCCAATTGCAGCATGCGGATCAGCGTACGGTTACTCATACCCTCCTTTAAGCGGTAGCGGCCAGGTTTTACCTTGCCCACATACTTCATATTGTGCGCGGCCCAGTTAAAGGTGGTGGTATCCTTTACTATACCTTTAGCTTGGATGGTATCGTAAACATCGGTATAGGTAGCGCCGGTGTGGATGTATAAATATTGCTGACTGGCGGTAACATTGGGGCCAAAAAGGCGCAGGTAATAAAATATGCCGGTACCGGCCAGCGCCAGTACAATAATAACCACCAGCGCGATGATGAATTTTCTAAAACTTCCGGTTGATGCTTGTTTTTCAGGAGCCATGATCTATTTGCTAACAGGGTATTGTTTACTTCAGTTTTTGGAGGGCTATCAGTCCCCCGGTTAAATTACGGGCATTGGTATAACCATTTTGCTGCAAAATAGTTACAGCCGTTTTGCTTCGCAGGCCCATTTTACATAGTACGATGATCTCATCATCGCTATCCCATTCTTCAAGCGGCAACATATCAGGCAGTTTACCCAACGGGATATTTGTACCGCCGATGTTAAACGTATGATACTCCATTGCCTCGCGCACATCCAGTACATTTATGGGCAGTCCGCTTTTTATGCGTTCGGCCATTTCCCTTGCGTCAATGTGGCGGTTGCTGCTCATTCTTTTTAGCCTGTGTAACGGTTAGGTTAATGCGCGTGCCAAGGCTCACTTTGCTTGTCGAATCTGTTTTGGCCGGGAACTGCTGTGTAACCACCAAATTTGCCGAATCGGTAATAGCGCCCTGGTAGGTAATAGTACCCACGGTAAGATTGCCACCGATGATGGCCACACGTGCTGCGTCAAGGTCCTGGTTAACTACATCGGGTACCTCTACCTCGCTGGCACCCGCGCCATTGCCCAGCACCAGGTCAACTACCGATCCCTTGGGGACCTTGTCGCCTGCCTTAAGCACCTGCCCGCTGAATTTGATCTGTAATACCTTGTTACGGGCAATATCAGCCGCGTAGGTGGTATCACCCACCTTTAAACCATAATTTGAAAGGGCAGCCACCGCCTCAAGGTAAGTAACATCGTGCAGATCGGGCAGTACTACGTTGGGCGCCAGGCGGGTAACAACGGTAAGGTATATCACACGGCCTTCTTTTACATTTGTGCCGGCGTCAGGGTCCTGCACTGTAACCGTGCCCGGGGCTTTATCTAAAATATAAACCGAATCTATCTTGTATTCAAAACCCTGCTCATCCAGCAAGGCGGTGGCTTTTTCAATTTTTAAACCAACCAGTTGTGGTACAGGTATGCCGGTGCCATGCTTGGTGTATACCCCCAGGCTAAAAAAAGCGATCAGCACCACGGCGATCACTACACCTATGGCACCGAAGAAATTCCGGAGAAAATATTTTGTTTTTAAGTATGCCCAGACTTTGCTCATGTTGATATTTGGAAATCAAACATAGGGAAAAATTTTGTTAGTCGGGAAGTCCGGAAGACGGAAAGTCCGAAAGAGATAGTTGTACAAATACTTTTCTTACTTTCGGACTTTCCGTCTTCCGGACTTTCTGACTTTCTCCTATCTTTGGCACTATGGCAACAAAGCAAATAGCATTAATGGCAGGTGGCTTCAGCGGCGAATACGAGGTATCGCTTAACAGCGCTAAAAATATTAAGGCCAATCTTGATCAGGCAAAATACACGGTATACACCATCCTGATAGGTCGCGACGATTGGTTTTATGAAGATGAAACCGGTAACCAAGTTTCGGTTGATAAAAACGATTTCAGCCTTACGCTGAACGGACAGAAGATAAAATTCGACGCGGCCTTTATCACCGTGCACGGCACCCCGGGCGAGGATGGTAAACTACAGGGCTACCTTGATATGATGGGCGTGCCCTATAATACCTGCGATGCCACTACATCGGCCATTACCATGAATAAGGCTTATACCAAAGCTCTTATCCATAGCATCCACAACCTGTACACGGCTAAATCTATGCAGTTGTTTGATAGGGATGTGCACGAGATAGCCGTAATTGCCAATGCCCTGCAATTCCCCTTGTTTATTAAACCTAATAACGGCGGCAGCAGTGTGGGCATGAGCAAGGTGCACAATGTTGCCGCGCTGCCCGAAGCTTTGGAAAAAGCCTTTCACGAAGATAGCCAGGTGCTGGTAGAAGAATTTATAAAAGGCCGCGAGTTTAGCATAGGCATTGCCCGCCTGAACGGCCATTTGACCGTATTGCCAGCTACCGAGATCATTACCAGTAAAGAATTTTTTGACTACGAGGCTAAATATACCGATGGCATCACCAAAGAGGTTACCCCAGCCGATCTGTCGCCCGAAAAGAATGCCGAGATAGCCCAGATAGTGACCGAAGTTTACCTGCGCCTGAATTGCAAAGGCATGGTGCGTATCGACTTTATTTTACAGGAAAATACCAATAATTTCTACTTTATCGAAGTAAACACTACGCCCGGCCAATCGGCAGCCAGTTTGATACCGCAGCAGGTGCGGGCTATGGGTATGAATGTGGGCGAGTTTTACGGGATGCTGATAGAGGGGTCGACGAAAGGGTAATATCTTATTTACTGATCTAATGACGAAAGTACGTTCATCCCGCAGTACGGCAGAGTGGTCGAAAACACGCGAGGGGCATTATGAACAATTCTGTGATGAGATATTGTATAGACGAGGTTTTAAGCTGGATATCGACAACGACCAGGTGTATTTGATATCGACAGAAATGAGAACCTTACTGTTAAAAATTAATAAGCGGAAAACACAATGGTACGAGATCTGGCTTAAATTGAAAGAAATCTGACCGGTACTTAAAATAGAATGCTCCACTTCCAAAAATTCGAAAAAAGATACGGCAACTTCCCGGCGCTAAAGATAGATGACCTAAGCATACAGCCGGGCATTTACTGGATAAAGGGTGTCAATGGTTCGGGCAAAAGTACGCTGCTGAAATCGATAGCGGGGATATTATCGTTTCAAGGCGATATCATATTGAACGACAACATCAGCATTACCAAACAACCTGTGGCTTATCGCAAACTGGTTAACTTTGCTGAGGCCGAACCGCTGTTCCCCGAATTTTTGACCGGTATGGAAATGATCAGTCTTTTTGCCGATGCCAAGGGCGCACCAGCCGGGCAAGCGCAGCAACTGATAGAAAGCATGTACATGACAGGTTACGTCGACAGGCCGGTTGGCAGTTACTCCAGCGGTATGTTGAAGAAGCTATCGCTTTTACTGGCATTTTTAGGTCGGCCAGATGTGATCTTGCTGGATGAGCCGCTGATCACTATTGATGTAGCATCGCTAAAGATATTATACACTTGGATGGCCGAACGCCACACCCAACAGGGCACCAGTTTCCTGCTAACATCGCATCAGCCGTTGGATCACGATGAACTGCCAGCGGCGACGGAGTTACTGGTGCAGGATCAAACACTGAATTTAGTTTAATGCCGAAAGCTTAAAGCCGAAAGCAATAGAAATATCCTAAAACAACCAAAAGCTTTTAGCCTTATGCTTTAAGCTTTCAGCTTAAAAAATGGAAACCTCACTCAGCAGGGTACTCATAAAAATATTTGCGCAGGGCTTTTACCGGGTACACGCGGGCTTGTTCCTGTTTACTTTCCTGGTGCTGGTAGGCGCGGTAGACCCGGGCGAGATATGGAGTTACCATAAACTGCTGATGCTGGCCTTTATCAGCAGCCCCATTATGTTGATGGTAGTGTTTGCGATATGGCTTATCTATAGCATCAAGACCTGGCATTATACTATCACTCAAATATTCGCGGTTAACCAGCAGTTTTTGTTTTACAGCAGTACATCGTTTACTAAAAGGCAACAATTAAGTGGCTGGATGCTTACGCAGGCCAGCATGCTGATGCCGGTTATTGCATACGGTATAACAGCCGTGATAGTAGGGGTGTGGCATCATTATTATGTGGCGCCGGTTATCATTTTGCTATACCTGGGCTTGCTAACCTGGGCTGGCGCGTTTATTTATACCACCCTCATCAACCGGCAAATAGACGGAGGCAAGCAATCGCTGCTAATGCGCTGGAGCAGCAAATGGCGTAAACCGTTCTATAGCATGTTTATTTATCATGTTTTTGATAAAATGAAGGTGCGTTATGTGATCACCAAAGGCATATCGTATTTGATCGTTACCGGCGTGTTCCTGCTTTTTGCCGATGTAAGTCATGATGTTAGGGTGGCCGGTATTGCCATGCTGGCCATAGCCACTGCGCATGCGGTAATTATATTCGAGGAGCGTAAGTTTGAAGAAACCTATCTTATCTTTTCCCGGGGCTTACCCCAAACCCGGTTGTGGCTGTTCGCGGGCTTCGCGCTGGTTTATTTGGTATTGCTGCTGCCCGAAGGGATATGGCTATTCAGCCGCTTTAACCCGCTGCTGGCGGCTGAGTTAATGTTGTTTGGGCTGAGTGTAGTTCTGCTGTTCCACAGCCTGCTTTACTGGATGGGACTGAATATGGATAAATACCTGCAATACATTATGGGCCTGTTTATGGGGCTGTTCTTCGTGATCCTGTACCGGCAGATAGGTCCCTTATTGGTGTTGAATGGGGTAGTGGCTTATCTATTCTTCTATAATAATTATTACAGGACGTTTGCCGTGAAAGCGGAAGGGGAGTAGTCGTTCATTCTACTCACCCCGACATCGCTGCGCTGGTCGACCCTCTCTTCGCTGCGCGCGGCAGCGGGCAGGAGCAGTATCGGATAATCCCATCCCTCTTTCCGCCGAAGGCGAAGAGAGGGTGGTCGAGCGAAGCAATGACCGGGTGAGTATTCGGGTGTGCTACTTACTATAATGCGCAATCACATCATCCGGCACTTTAGCGCCGCGGCCGGTAGCCATATCTATCATCACATAATCAAACCAGCCATCGCAGCAAACTTTGGTGGTTGCCTTGTTGGTGATGGTAAACGCTACCCGACAACCCTTATCGTTAATACTGGAAATGCCCGTTTTTACGATGAAGTAATCGCCCATGGTTAAGGCCCGCTTATAATCAACATGGGCTGTGCGCACTACCCAGCCGAAGCCGCGCTCTATAAACTTCTCCATGGCCATGCCGTAGCAGCGTTCCATCTGGTCGTAGCGGGCGGCCAATACGTAATCAAAGTATTTGCTGTTGTGCACATGCTGAAACATGTCGATATCATCAGGGCGCACCCTAAACTCGGTCTCGAAGGTGGCATATTTTTGTTCGCTCATGGTGGGGCGAAGTTAGCGATTAGTTGGCGTATTAAGCATTATTTCCAGTTCCTCCTCACGGGGAGGGATGCGGCTGCCTGTGTAATGGGAGAGAGGTTTTTCTGCATATGTATCATGGCTAAACCCCTCACCATGCTATTGTAAGGACACATCTTTAAAAATAGCACATTCATGATCCGGGGAAGGAATATCCGTATTCACGCGAAGAAATAATTGAACAAAAAAGTGCTTTTTTTGAACAAAAAATGAACACGCAACGTTTTGATTTTTAATAAAATATATGCGTTTGTTCAGATTTTCGTTTTCTCCTCACTATCGTGTTTTTTAAGGGTACCGACACATTTACGCCACCGCTTATAGTGGTTATTATCGGTACTTTACCCCAGCTTTTTTTAGAGATGCCCGGGCCCAATACGGTTCGCCATCCTGATGCGGTGAGCCAATTACGAGCTTGGTAGCTAAATCTACATCACATTTAAAGATGTACCCACATGATAGGCCCATGAGTGGGAATCGCGCAAGCAACGGCTTTTTAATATCATCTGTAACAAAACTACCACTTGCACATCAAAGATATATTTAGATATTTGTCTAAATATATAACAAAAATTGAACAGCCTTTTTAAAGCCCTTAACGACCCCACCCGGCGCGCCATACTGGAACTGCTGAAGGAAGGGGATATGACAGCCGGCGAAATAGCCGACAGCTTTCATATCAGTAAGCCCAGCATATCGCACCATTTGGATCTGCTGCGGCAGGCCGGACTGGTGGCATCGGTAAAAGAGGGGCAGTTTATCAATTATTCGCTCAACACTACGGTGCTCGACGAGATATTGAAATGGATGATGCAACTCACACAAAACAATAAATAAAGGAAATGAAAAAATTTACGATGCTTGATGGCGCTGCAATAATTATCTGGCTGCTGCCCATGGTATACCTGTACAGTATTTATTATCAACTACCTGCCATTGTGCCCATGCATTATGGTGCAGATGGTAAGCCGAACGGTTACGGTAGCCGCCAGAGTTTTATGGGCGCTATGATGATTATGCAGGGTACAGGTGTGTTTATGTACCTGTTGCTACGCTTTCTGCCGGCTATCGACCCAAAGAAACAGGCGCAGTATAACCCTTCAGTTTACAATAAACTGGCGCTGGGCATACTGATATTTTTAACGGTGCTGAGCATTGCCATTGTTTATGCCACGCAGCACAAGGGCTTAAAGATAGATAAGATCCTGTTCCCGCTGATGGGACTGCTGTTTGCCTTTATTGGTAATATGATGAATAATATCAAGCCTAACTACTTCGCCGGCATCCGCACGCCGTGGACGCTGGAGGACGAGGGTACCTGGAAAGCGACACATCGCCTGGCTGCTAAACTTTGGTTTGCAGGCGGCTTGATCATCACCGTAACTACTTTACTGATACATGGCACCGTAGCCACCATATTTTTCCCGGTGAGCATAGCTATTATGGTGCTGGTACCGGTTATTTACTCGTACAGGTATTATAAAAAACACCATACGGCTTAAAAATTTGCTTAGTTTTGGGTATGCGTAAACACCTGCCACTTGCCGTTTTTTTACTAATGTTTTCTATAGTTGCCCATGCGCAGCACACAAGTTTGCGGAACGAGATCAACCGCATCGCCGCTGCATCCAAGGGTAAGGTTGGGGTTGCGGTCAGTCTGCTGGAAACCGGCGATACGCTAACCTATCATAACCAGGATAAATACGTGTTGCACAGCGTTGCTAAACTGGCCATTGCATTTGCGGTGCTGCATGAGGTGGACAAGGGCCGCTTTAAACTGGAGCAGCCGATACATATCACTAAAGAGGATCTGCCGCCCACCTACAGCCCGCTGCGCGATCTGCATCCCGATGGTAATGTGGATATACCGCTGCGTGTACTCATCAACTACATGATATCGCTAAGCGATAATAACGCCTGCGATATTTTACTGAAGCAATTAGGAGGTACTAAACTGGTGGAAGACCTGCTGCACAGTGTAGGTATCAGTCCCATCGCCATAAAAGCAAGTGAAGCGGATATGGCCGCCGCATGGCCGGTGCAGTATAATAACTGGTGCCAGCCGATGACGCAGGTTCAGTTATTAAAATTGGCACTTACGAGTACTTTCCTGTCCAAAAGCAGCCGGGATTGCCTTGCTGCAGCCTTACTGGCTACATCGACAGGGCCGAAGCGCATAAAAGGCTTAATGCCCCTGGGTACAGCCGTGATGCATAAAACAGGTACATCGCCCACTAATGATAAAGGCTTAACTCCTGCTACAAATGATGTGGGTATCATCGTATTGCCCAATGGCCGGCACCTGGCTGTGGCAATATTTATAACTGATTCTACAGCGCCATCGGCAACGCGTGATCTGGTTATCGCGCAGATAGCTAAGGCTGCGCATGATGAGTTTGTGAGGAGGTAGCTCTACAGCGAGTCATTTAGGAATGAAGCAATAACTTAACCAACGTAGAGATTACTTCGCAAATGACAAGTTATAAAGCATTAGAATGAAAAGGCGTTAAGGTACCATCTGCGTACTCACCGTCGCCACCACCGAGCCACCCCGCGAAAAGTACTTATACATTGATGGATCACGCAATCGAACCACAATTACACCTCTTTTACTGCTGGCATGCACCACGTATCCGTTTTGCAGGTACACACCCACATGGCTAAACTGCTTGCCGTCGAAATCGAAGAATACCAGGTCGCCTTCCTGTAGTTCGTCTTCGTATTTGCGTTTAATGCTGGTTACCTGTTTAGCCGTGGTGCGGGGGATATTAACGTTGTAAACCTCCTGCTCCAGTAACTGGGTTAAGCCCGAGCAATCCACCCCGTCCTTGTCCTGCCCGCCAAATTTATAAGGTACGCCCATCCATTGGTCTATAAATGCATAAAGGCGACCGTTTTGGATCTCGCTTTTATCCACCTGCATTATTTCGGCATACTTATCGGCAATAAAGCCCTGGGGTTTAACCACCTCGCCGGGCGAGCCTTTCAGTACCGCCTTTTTTGAGTGGCAGGACGATAGGATAGTAGCAGTAAGCAGTAGCAGTATGCAGGCAGGGTATAGCTTCAACTTCATGCAGTAAAAATAATGGATGGGTTTAAAGGATGCAGGCGGATGTTTTTAACATATCAACATCAATGCGTCAGAATTTTAGCCCGGCCAGGGGCCAGACAATTTCCCTGATGAAATGAATATGGAACAGCAAAGGCGATGGCGCGATGAGCCAAAAGAACACCCATACCCTTGCAACGACGATATTTTTCAGGAAAAGGATACGCCTGCTGATTAGCGCCTTTTCGAATAGTACTAAAACACCGTGTATGATAAAGTAAAGCATCGGCAGGCCATACCCGTGGTTTACGGGGATACTTAGTGCCAGTTCGTGCAGCAATCCGGAGAACGCGAATGCCAGCATCAGGGCAGCCGCGCTACCAATTTTATTTCGCAGGGGGCGAAAGATGGCGATCGCGGTCATCTCGCTAAAGGCGATATTCCAGCGTTTGCTCCAAAAATCGGTAAGGCTGGTAGCTTTTGCCGGGGCTTTAAACAGGAAGTAGGTATTAGCGCCGTGAAACCGCCACATACCCGCGCTAATACTCAGTATGCCGAAATGCAGCATAAGGCTATAGCCGATGAGTAAAATGGCGCTAACCAAAATATGTTTAAGTGTAGCATCAATAGAGAGCGTGGCGATCTGCCTGGCCAGTAATACCAATATCAAACCGGCTATCAACCTTGTGATACCGAAACGGACCATTGGCCATGCGTTGGGCAGGGGAGGGCCACCCAGCGTTTCAAAAGGTTGCGCGCGCATACCGGCCCAGGCAGTGGCAAAAATAAACCACTGTTTAAAGGTTAATTCCACTGTTTTATATCGATACTCTTCGGTAGCTGCTATCACCTTCATGGCTGTAAAGGTAGTGGCAATAAGGGCCAGCATGCGGATGATGGGATATTCGTTCAGAAAGATGAAGTGGACGGATAGGATGCTGATGACCAGCACCAGCCAGCTTAGCCAAATCAATTTGTGCTTTAGTATAGGGTAACCGGCAAACGCTATCAGCAGGTTAATTAAGCCGAAACAGGATAAGTGCATTAGAGTGGTAATCATGATATCAGGCGGTTAAATTGACGTAAAACGCGAGGCAATATACGGTAGTTAAAAACACGAACAGGCTCACCAGCACCACTTCGCCAATACGGTGCCATATACCAGCCGGGAAATTGCTCCTGTCGAAATAGAAGAACTGGATAGATAGCCTTGATATCCAGTAAGCGGCAATAAAACCGGTTAACAGGCGCGCAAGGGTCGACGCGTTTGTCAGGTCGGTATAGCAAAATGCCGATACCAGCCCAAAGCACAGGTTGATAACAAGTATGTAACAGGCGTAAACCCAAAATATTTGTTTAATTAAGGGCTGTACTTTTCGCAACTCGCTTTGCCAGTTAAGGATATGGGGGATAACCGGGCTAACCAGCGCGAGCACAATTTGCCCCAAACCGGCTAATAAGACTAATAATTGTATATGTGCTACTATGTATTCCATAGTACAAATGTAAATATATTACTGAACTTTCAAAAAATATTGAAAATTAAATTAATATATTGACAGGTATTTTATTATTAAATAAATCAAAACTGTAAAAGAGGGAAGATGACTTAGGCCGATACCGGTATTTTGGGGGCCAGGGCCTGTTGCAGGTCGATGTCGACAACTGAAATTAGTTTTGAGCCGCAGATGCTGCAATGATGTTCGTACGCTAAAGTATGGGCGGTAAAAGGCAAGTCGATGATATGGATGGAATCGCTGTGGTAAACAGAACCCTCGCAAGCCTTATTGAAGCAATAATATGATATCTTGTCTTTTTTCATGGCGGTTTCTGTAAATTCTCTCATCGTTTTTATTGCTAATAAAGTGCCATGAATGGTTTGAAACTTGTTTTACGCAGAAATTGATCAATTAGTTATCATTAAATGATAAAAATATCGATTTGAATATTGTGGATATTGACAGTCTCTTACTTGCCATCGCACAAAAAAACAGACAGTTAACCAAAAAAACAGACAACGTAGTTACACGTTTAATTTTGTTGCCAGGGCGTAAAACAAAAAAAGCTTCCTAAGGGAAGCCGTTTTGTTTTTGATAGGTAGATGTATATAGCGATCAGGCGGTAAAGCCCGAGAATTGCGGAAGATAAGTTTCGTTGTTACGTAAAAACTGGCGGCTTGTAGCCTTAAAAGCATCCAGGTCATGGGTTAAAATAGCCCTGATGAACTTCTCGGTTGCGGTTAGTTTTGGTGTCGGGGTTAATTTTAATACTTTCATGCCTGTTGTATTGCCAATAGCGTGCCAAAGCGTTTTTATAGCGAAAATTTAAAACATAGCGTTCACAAAAGTGTTCAGTGTGGCTAAATTGTGTACAGCGTGGCCTATGGTATTGTTAAAATAAGCATACACTGTTTTGCTATCTGCCAGCCATTGCTCTATGTATGTGGCATATTCATTCAGTATATCATCAGTATAACTGCCCCTGTAATCGCCGGCGGGGCCATGAAAGCGCAGGTAGACGAAATTTGTAGTGATATCAACCATCGGTGTTGCCGATGCAGGTATATCGTGCAGCACCAATCCCATTTGCAGGTTACTAAGCAGTTGATAGGTTTTATCCTGGTACCACGATCTATCGCGAAATTCGATCGCGATATCCCATTCTTTTTCCGGGTCGGCTTCCCTGCCGGTGTTCAGTAATTTGGTTAGTTGCATAAAGCTACCGGCCTTAATTGACGCCGGGAACTGGATCAGCATACTTCCTTTCTTATCGCCGGCATTATTAATTACATTCATAAATCGCAAAATATCGCCCGGATCGAACTCCAGCCCCCTGTTATGCGTAATGCCCCGCCAAAGCTTATAGGTGAAGCGGAAATTTTCGGGAACGCTCTGGGCCCATTTTGTAATAGTAGCCGCCATCGGTACTTTGTAAAACGAACTGTTGATCTCGATGCTGTTAAATAACGATGCATAATATTCCAGCCTTGTCCGTTCCCGGAATGCTAATGGAAAGGCTTGCTTGTTAGGCACCGGTAATACCAGTCCACTGGTACCTGAATAAAATTTCGCGATCGTTCCCATCTTACTCCTGAACAATCGGGGCGATTAACAAGTTTTGGCCTAAAAACAAATTCAAGCTGATAATTATACCTGCGAACGGTATAATTGAAACATTTGTTATACATCAAATAGGGATGATATTAGTACACTTGCAGAAAATATAGATACAAATGATCAGCAATTTAGAACAAACATTCCGGTGGTTCGGTCCCTCAGACCCGGTTACGCTGGCGGCCATCAGGCAAACAGGTGCTACTGGTATTGTAACCGCGCTGCACCATATCCCTGCCGGCGAAGTATGGGAGGCCGATGAGATAACCAAACGTAAAGATACGATAGCCCAAGCAGGTTTATCCTGGTCGGTAGTGGAGAGTGTGAATATCCACGAAAGCATCAAAACCGCCTCTACTGAACGGGATGCTTATATCGAAAAATATATCAAATCGTTACAGAATTTAGGCGCGGAAGGCTTAAAAACGGTGTGCTATAATTTTATGCCGGTGTTAGACTGGACCCGCACCAACCTCGACTTTCGCTTAACTAACGATGCATCGGCGTTGCGTTACCATGCCCCTGCAGTAGCCGCGTTCGATCTGTACATACTGGAACGTGAAGATGCCTTTAAAGAGTTTACACCCGAACAACAGCAAATAGCTAAGGTGTATTTAGATAGCCTTTCGGCGGATGAGAAAACGTACATTATCAATACCATTATGGCCGGCCTGCCCGGTACCGACGAAGTATTTACTGTAGAAGAATTTAGAGAGCACCTGCAAAGATATGCTGATACTGATGCCGATGCTTTGCGGGCTAACCTTAGTTATTTCCTAAATGCGATAATACCTTATGCCGAAAAGGCCGGTATTAGGATGTGCATTCACCCGGATGATCCGCCATTCCCTATTTTGGGTTTGCCGAGGGTGGTATCTACCGAGGCCGATCTGAAGCATATTGTTGATTGCTGCCCTTCGCCCAATAATGGGTTGACGTTTTGTACCGGATCTTTAGGTGCCAGGGCCGATAACGACCTGCCGGGTATTGTTGAACGGCTGGGCGGGCATATTCACTTCCTGCACCTGCGCAATGTTCGCCGCGAAGCCGATGGCAGTTTCTATGAAGATGATCACTTAACCGGCAGTACGGATATGTATGCGGTTATGAAAAACGTGATACTGGAACAGCAAAAACGCGTTGCAAGCTGCAGAGCGGATATCGCCATACCCATGCGTCCCGACCACGGGCATAAGTTGCTGGATGATGTGAACTATAATACCTATCCCGGTTATTCGGTTATTGGCAGGTTGAAGGGCCTTGCTGAATTACGTGGATTGGAAATGGGTATTAAGCGGACGCTGTTGGTTTAACACTATTTTGCATCGAATTTTTTAAAAGCGACTTCATAATGAAGCCGCTTTTTTTGTAGATAATACTGCGTTATCTTTTATCGATCAGATATAAAAAGTCGCAATTTGTAATCCTTTCACTTAGTTATTGGCTTAAAGATGGCCATTCTAAATTTTTAACTATCGAAACTATGAGTTTAGCAGGTATACCGCCTGTTTTGTTAATAAATGATCAACAGAAGTGTAATTATGCTGTCAATTAAGCAGTCGGTGTTTTTTTGTTAACAATTTAGTTTCGTTTTGTTATTTTATATTTCGAATATTGTTTTAATATTTGTATAATGAAACTAAATAACATGGGGTTCCGGCGCGAAGATTTTATAGACCGTATAGATAATCAACAGGATTGGGATGTGATTGTGATAGGGGGCGGGGCCACTGGTCTCGGTGCCGCGCTTGATGCCGCGCTGCGTGGTTACCAAACTTTACTGGTTGAGCAGGCCGACTTTGCAAAGGGTACATCCAGCCGCAGTACCAAGCTGGTACATGGCGGTGTACGTTACCTGGCGCAGGGCGATATCGGTATGGTATACGAGGCGCTGAAAGAACGCGGCCTGTTGTTTAAAAACGCCCCGCACCTGGTAAAGGAGCAGGAGTTTATTATTCCCTGCTATAGCTGGTTCTCTAAATATAAATATCTTATTGGCCTTACCGTGTACGATCTGCTGGCCGGTAACCGCGGCTTTCAGCATACAAAATTTTTATCGGCGCAAAAAGTGAACGAAGCCATCCCGGGCTTAAAGCAAAAAAATTTGCGGGGTGGGGTGCGTTATAGCGATGGTCAGTTTGATGATGCCCGCCTGGCAATCAATCTTGCTCAAACCTGTGCCGAAAATGGCGGCGTGCTCATTAATTATATGAAGGTAACGGGATTGCTGAAAACCGGCAATAAAGTAAGCGGCATACGCGCCTTTGATATGGAGGGGCAAAAGGAATATACGCTTAATGCCAAAGTGGTAATAAACGCCACCGGCGTTTTTGTCGACGAGATCTTGCAGATGGATAGCCCCTCAACCAAGCCAATGGTAAGGCCCAGTCAGGGGGTACACGTAGTGTTGGATAAGTCGTTTTTGAACGGCGATAGCGCGCTAATGATACCCGAAACCTCAGATGGAAGGGTGCTTTTCGCTGTGCCATGGCATGGTAGCCTGCTGGTGGGCACTACCGATACGCCGCTGAACGAGCATAGCCTGGAGCCGGTAGCGCTGGATAAGGAAGTGGATTTTATATTAAATACAGCTGCTCAATATCTCACCAAAAAGCCAAAGCGCGAGGATGTGCTTTCGGTATTCGCGGGGTTGCGACCACTGGCAGCCTCGGGTAATGGCGGCGATGCTACAAAGGAAATTTCGCGCAGCCATAAGTTAATTGTCAACGCTTCGGGATTGATCACTATTACCGGCGGCAAGTGGACAACCTACCGCAAAATGGCCGAGGATGTAATAGATAAAGCTATTGAAGTGGCAAGGTTGAAACCGGTGAAATGTGTTTCGAAAGACGTACATATACATGGGTATGCGCCAGCGGGCGGCAGTGATACGATGGCTGTTTACGGTGCTGATGCAGATGGGATAAAAAAACTAACATCAGCTAACGCGGCGATGGGCGCTGCTTTGCTTGATGGTTATGATGTTACCATTGCGGAGGTGGTTTGGGCAGTACGTAACGAAATGGCCCGCACGGTTGAGGATGTGCTGGCGCGCCGTTTACGGATACTGTTTTTAGATGCCAGGGCGGCTATTTTAATGGCGCCTGTAGTGGCGGGCATTATAGCGGCAGAGCTTGGTTATAATGAGCAATGGGAGGCAGGGCAGGTTGATGTGTTTACTCGGCTGGCTAACAGATACTTGCTTGAAGCGTACTATCCGGATGTGGAAAAAAAACGTAAAAAAATAGCGATATAAGCAATGTTAAGCCATTGTTAACAGTAATTTAAAACTAAATTTACATAAGCGAAGCATCTTTGTGGCTTAAACACAAGGAAATGAAATTAATAAACCAAACCAAACAAAACCAATCGTAAAACCCAGAATTATGAAGAGAACCTTTACTTACTGCTTCAGGGTGCTTTTACAAATGCGCTGTAATTTAAACAGCAAGTTTGAAGTGCTAAAAGCAATGTTTAATGGCGGGCGGCAGTATAGTCCCTTGCTTATTAAAGTTTTACCCTTAATGCTTATGGCGTTAATGGCATCGCCACGTTTTGCACAAGCGCAACAAGGCACAACCGTTACTGTAAAAGGTACCGTGCTTGACGATAAGGACGGTAGCCCGCTGCCCAGCGTTACCATTGCCGACGCCGCGCGTAAAACACTGGGTATTACAGATGTTAATGGTTTGTTTACCATAAGGGCGCCGAAAGGTACCGAGGTGCAGTTTAGCTTTTTGGGCTACACTACGCAAAAACAAACATTTAATGCCAACCAGGATAAAGTTGTAATACGCTTAAAACCGGCCGCAGCTAACGATTTGAACGAGGTGGTAGTAACCGCCCTAGGTATTAAAAGGGAAGAAAAAGCCCTGGGTTACGCTGTAACCAATCTTAAAAATAAAGATCTGACCGATGCGGTATCCAATAACTGGACAGATGCGTTGCAGGGTAAGGTTGCCGGTTTAAATTTGATCAAATCGGGCGGTGGCCCTGCCGGTACCAGCAAAATTATCTTGCGTGGTGAAACCAATCTTGACGGTGATAACGCCGCGCTGATCGTGGTTGACGGTGTGGTTACCAGCGGTAGCAGCGCACGCCAAACCAATCCGGGTACATCGGGCAGCGCCTATCTTGCTGCCGATTCGCCAACCGACTTTGGTAACAGCCTTGCCGATATCAACCCTAACGATATTGAAAGTGTAACCGTACTGAAAGGCCCTGCTGCAGCCGCGTTATATGGTCTGCGTGGTTCGCACGGTGCAATTATCATTACTACCAAATCGGGTAAATTAAACAGCAAAGGCATTGGTGTTACCTTCAGCACTAACACAGCTATCGATCAGGCTTATCACTTCCCTGATTACCAGGAAGAGTACGGTCAGGGTGCAGACGGGCAAGATCTTTACTACTCGTACCTGGCTACTGCCGATGGCGCCAGCACCCGTAGTACAAGTAGTGCCTGGGGCCCTAAATTTAATGGACAGTCATACTTCCAGTACGATCCGAACACTGGTACAACCAGCGCGACGCGCTTACCCTGGGTAGCTTATCCAAAAAACCACGAGCAGTTTTTCCAGTTAGGTAAAACGTTTACCAATAGCCTTGCGCTTGATGGCGGTAACGATAAAACTACTGCCCGTTTATCGGTAACCAACCTTAAAAATACCTGGATCATTCCTAACACCGGTTATAACCGCAACACGGTTGCTTTATCGGTTAACAGCAAATTGAACGATAAATTACAGGTTAGCGCTAAAGCCAACTATACTAATAAATATTCTGATAACCTGCCCTCAACCGGTTATAACAACCAAACCATTATGTATTTCATCCGCGGCCTGACGCCAAATATGGATATCAACTGGTTTAAAAACTATTACCTGGCCGGGCAGGAAGATGTAGCGCAGAACAGGCCCTTCAGCAGTTTGCTGGATAACCCATACCTGATCGCTAACGAAATGCTGAACAAATCGAACCGTAATCAACTGACCGGTACAGTAAGCGCTACGTACAACTTCATGAAAAACCTGAGCCTGACTGTACGTACTTCTACCGACTTATCGTACGAAGAACGTTCGCAGCAGCGCCCAAAAAGTACCAACAAATTTCCTGACGGATCTTTCCGTACACAAACCCTGTACAACCAGGAAAGCACCAGCGATTTCCTTGCCCGTTACAATGCTAAAACAGGCAAGTTTGATTATAACGTAACTTTAGGCGGCAGCCACCTATCAAACCACTATAACAAAACCGAGCTGCAGGCCGATAAATTGTTATACCCGGGTGTATATACTTTGGCTAACAGCAAGGTAACATTGGTAAGCTTGCCATATACCGAAAACTATATCTTCAACAGCTTTTATGGTTTAGGTTCAATTAGCTACGATGAGTTTATGTACCTGGATTTAACTGCCCGTAACGACTGGGCCAGTACATTGGCTACACCAACCTCAAGCGATAAAGCATCGTTCTTCTATCCTTCGGCAAGTTTAAGCAGTGTATTGTCTGAAAAATTGAAAATGCCGTCGGCTATTTCTTATTTAAAACTGCGCGCTTCGTTAGCTTATACTGGTAGCGGTGGTGTGGTACCTTACAGAACATCGTACGTATACTCGCCAACTGCTTTTGCCGGTGGCTTAACCAATCCTACAGCTTTGGCTAATGATGGTTTGAAACCGCAAAAAACACGCGCTATTGAATTTGGTACCGATGTGAGGTTCTTCAGAAGCCGTTTGAATTTTGATTTCACCGTATATCAAAACAATACCTATAACCAGATATTACCTGCCAGGTTAGACCCAGCAAGCGGTTACCCAACGGTATTGGTTAACGCCGGCGAGGTACAAAACAAAGGTATAGAGCTTACCGTGAACGCCGTTCCGGTACAAACCAAAGATGGCTTTAAATGGACAGCCATAGGTACTTTTACTGCTAACCGTAATAAAATATTATCGTTGGTTGATACCACCAGCACACTGGTGTTAGGTACCGGCCCGCGCGGTACTACCGAAGCCCGCATAGGCGGCAGCTTTGGCGCCATGTATGGTTTAGGTTATACTTACGCGCCCGACGGCCAAATTGTATACGCCAATGGTTTGCCGGTATTAAGCACGGCTACCAAATATGTTGGTAATGCCAACCCGCAGTTTAAAGGTAGTTTAGGCAGTACATTCAGCTACAAAGGTGTTAGTCTTACTGTATTGTTTGATGGCCAGTGGGGGGGTAAAGGCTACTCGCTTACATCGGCAGTACTGTCTGAAGAAGGTAAGCTTGAAAAAACCGTACCCGGCCGTTACAACGGTATTATTGGCCCGGGCGTAATGCTTGACGGCAGTGGAAACTACGTGCCAAATACAATAGTTGCACCAAGCGCGCAGGCTTACTACAACGCTCATTTTGTGCGCGATAACGTAGAATCGAATACCTTTGCAACCGACTTTATCAAATTTAGGGAGGCGCGTATCGATTACTCGTTTAAACCATCTTTGTTAAGCAAACTGAAAATACAAAAAGCAACCATTGGTGTTTACGGGCGTAACCTGTTTATGTGGACCAACTGGCCTGTGTTTGATCCGGAATTTGGTACGCTTGACGGCAGCGGCCAGATCACTGCCGGTTTTGAGTCGGGCCAATTCCCGTCAACCCGCACCATGGGTGTTAACCTAACTGTAAGTTTTTAACGAATAGAATGATGAAGACAAAAGCAACCAAGTTCGTAATGCTGCTTGCAGCCGGACTCACTATAGCAACCTCATCCTGTAAAAAGGATTTTCAAACAACCAACACAAACCCTAACGGTGTGGTGGCAGCATTGCCCGAAAACCTGCTGCAGCCGGCGCTGTACGATGTGGTATCGCGTAATAACACCAGGGCATTAAGGCTTACGCACGAATTGATGCAGGTGCACGTAACCGTATCTGACGGCGACGATATTCAGCGATACCTGGTAAGGCCAAGCGAATCTGATTACGAATGGACCAACTGGTATATACAACTGAACAATTTCAGGGACATGTATAATAAGGCGGTTACATTAAAGCAAACAACGTATCAGGGGATAGCCTTAATTTGTGATGCTTACGTAAGCTCGCTGCTGACCGATACTTTTGGCGATGTGCCTTATTTTGATGCTGTGAAAGGCCAGGATGGTACACTGCAGCCCAAATTTGATAAACAGCAGGATATCTATGCCGACCTGTTTAAAAAACTGGAAGCAGCCAACACCCTGTTAGCAACAGGTACCGCTTTAACCGATGACCAACTGACCCTTGACCCGATGTATGGTAAGCAATTAGGTGCAGGCCAATCGGCTGCTACCATTGCTTCGTGGCGAAAATTTGGTAATTCGTTATACCTGCGCCTGCTGATGCGTGCTTCAGGCCGCCCAGAATCAAACGCTATCGCCAAGATCAAGGAGATGATCAATACCAGCCCGGCTAATTATCCTATCATCAGCAGCAATACCGAATCGGCCATTATTAAGTATACCGGTTCAACCGTACCGCTGATCAACCCGTTTTACACTTACCGTGATTTTGATTTCACTACCGGTAACTCAATGACGGAGTTCTTTATCAATACACTGAATAACTGGAACGATCCGCGCCGTGCCAAATGGGCATCAACTGTAGCTGGTGGTACCTATTTAGGCGTACCAAGCGGTTTCCCGCGCGGGCAGGTGCCTGAAAGGCAGTCGGCATATTTAACTACGCTGAAGGTTGAGCCATTGCTGGGTAATATCCTTAGCTATGCCGAAGTACAGTTTATACTGGCAGAAGCAGCGCTGAAGGGCTACATCACCGGCGATCCGGCTACATATTATAATAACGGTGTAACCAATGCTATTACCATGTGGGGCTTAACTGTACCGGCCAATTACTTTAGCAACCCGGCGCTTGCCTGGAACCCGGCAGGCGTTACCGAAGCCAAACTGGAGCAAATTATGCTGCAAAAGTATTATACATTTTTCTTCACCGATTTCCAGTCGTGGTATGAATATCGCCGTACTGGTCACCCGGCATTGCCAAAAGGCAGCGGTTTGCTTAACGGCGGTTTAATGCCATCGCGTTTGTACTATCCGGTGTTTACACAATCGTTCAACCCGGCCAACTATGCGGCGGCAGTAGCTACACAAGGCGCTGATGACCTGAATACTAAAGTTTGGTGGAATAAATAAGCAATCAAGTAAAATGAAAAAAATATTAGGAGCGTTTTTGATGGCCATAGTTGGCATGCTGACGCTAAACTCCTGTCAAAAGGATATTAATCATGCCATTGGTACCATTAACCCGTACGCGTCGCTATATGTAGTGAAAAGCGTATACCAGGGTGCCGATGTGCAAATACAAAGCGACGCCCTGAACGGCGCCGTAAAAACCGGCGGTATTGTGATCTCGAACAACTCGGGCGCTAATTTCCCGGCAGGCTCGCTGGTGATACAAAACACCACCCGCGGCTTTACCCGCGGTATTATTATCGATCTGGGCGCGGCCACTATACCATTCGCCGTTGGCGATTCGGTAAATATTAATGTGGTTGGCGCTACGCTTACCAAGGTTGGTTCATCGCTGCATTTAAGCGGTGTATCGGTAGGTAACATCACCAAGATCAGCTCGGGCGTTACGGTTACCCCTAAAACAGTTGCCCTGGGCGAACTGGTTGCCAATTTTGGCCTGTACGAAAGCACATTGGTTAAAGTAACTGCCGATACCAAGCCTTTGCCTGCTACAGGCGAGAAATATGTGGGTAATAAAGTGCTGAACGATGGCGGTACCAACAACATGAACCTGTATACCCAAACAGGTGCATCTGTTGCCACCGTAAGCTTGCCGGCCAGTGCTACTTACACGGTTATCCCGGTTTATGGCAGCGCCACAGGTGGTTACGGCGATGTACAGCAAGTACGTTTACGCACCATTGCCGATGTAGAAAATGCCAGCGGCCCTATCTATGCAGGCTATCCGGAGAGTTTTGAAACGCCTGACGCTTCGGTTAAGGCATCGTACAATATGAACACAGCAGCGGTGCCTGATAACAGCATCGACCTGAAGACCGGTAACTGGAAACTGGAGCAGGCTATTTTAGGTAACCTTAATGCTAACCGCGACCGCTTTAACGCGCCGGGCCTGCAGTGTATCCGCATGCAGCAAAGCTTAAGCGTACCGGGGTACGTACAAATGAACTTCGATTTAAACAGTGGTGCATCAAAAGTAACCTTTTGGCAAGGCGCTTACTCAACCGACGTTTCGAGTACCTTCAAACTGCAATACTCAACCGATAGCGGTGTAACCTGGGTTGATGCTACTGCCAGCGGCCGTACTACAGCTAATATTGCCACTTTAACCGGTGGCTCTAAACAGGAAACTTATTTGTTCAATATCAGCGGTAAAGTAAGGTTCAGGATCATGAAGCTGGGGCTGGGTACTACCAGCGCGCCAACTATCCTTAACGGCCGTTTGTGCATAGAGGATATTGCTATCTACTCTAACTAATACCCTGCACTAAATAAGATATCCCTGCAATGTAAGCGTTGCAGGGATATCTTATTTTAGAAGATAAACACATCTGCATATATATGAAAAAAACGATCTGTATTGCCATGTTAAGCGGCATGATTGCCACCAGTGCCATCGCGCAAAAGAACAAGACTGTAAAAAACGAACCTTTCCCGTCGTTTGACAGGGAGGCCCACCGCGGTGGGCGCGGCCTGATGCCCGAGAATACCATCCCCGCCATGCTGAACACGATAGATATGGGCATGGAAACCCTGGAGATGGATACCCACATCACTGCCGATGGCAAGGTGGTGGTATCGCACGATGAATACATCAACCCTCTGTTCTCCCTAACACCGGATGGCCAGGAGATACCAAAAGAAGACGGCAAGAAGTATGTGTTTTATAAAATGAACTACGCCGATATTGCCAAATTTGATGTAGGCAGCAAGCCATACCCGGCTTTCCCGCAGCAGAAGAAGATGAAAGTAAGTATCCCCCTGCTTGCCGATCTGATAGACAGCGTTGAGCATTATGTTAAGGCTACCGGCAAGCGCCATGTATTCTACAATATCGAAACCAAAAGCAGCGAAAAAGGCGATGGCACGGTTAACCCTGATCCTGAAACCTTTGTGAAGCTGCTGATGGATGTGATAGAGCAGAAGAAGATCACGCAGTGGGTGGTGATCCAATCGTTTGATAAGCGTACGCTACAGGTGCTGAACAAGAAATATCCTAACGTGCGTACATCATGGTTGGTAAGTAACAAAAAAAGCACTGCCGATAACCTGGCCGACCTGGGCTTTAAACCATTCATCTACAGCCCTAACTTTAGCATGGTAACTGCTGATGTGGTGAGAGAATGCCACGAGCAGGGTATTAAAGTAGTACCATGGACACCGGATACCAAAGAGGATATTGCAGCCCTGAAAGCGTTGGGCGTTGATGGTATCATTAGCGATTATCCTAACTTTTTGCAGTAAGAGAATGAGAGACAGACTTACGAAGCTTTTAAAACTTCGTAAGTCTGTAAGAACACAAAGAACCAATAAACCAAACCATAAATGATTAAAACCATATTTACGCCTGCAGCCCATAAAGAACAATTGCCGGAAAGCGAAATTGCCCCAAAGTATAACGCCTTGCGCTGGCAGGTGTTCATCGGGATATTTTTAGGTTATGCCGGATACTACCTTGTACGTAAAAACTTCTCGCTCGCCATGCCCGACCTGATAAAAATGGGTTATTCCAAATCAGATCTTGGTTTCGCTTTATCGGCAGGTGGCATAGCTTATGGTTTAAGCAAATTTTTGATGGGGAACGTAAGCGACAGGAGCAATGCCCGTTATTTCCTGAGTATTGGTTTGGTGCTTTCTGCTTTGTGTATGATCGTGATGGGTACCATGTCGTGGGCTACTTCATCGGTGGTGATCATGTTCTCTATTTTGCTTATCAATGGCTGGTTCCAGGGGATGGGCTGGGCGCCATGCGGCAGGGTAGTGGTACACTGGTTCTCAACCCGTGAACGTGGGCGCACCATGTCTATATGGAATTGCGCGCACAATGTTGGCGGCGCGCTGATGGGCGCGGTAACCTATTTGGCCATTGTGTTTTTTGCTACCTGGCAAAGCAAATTGTACTTCCCGGGACTTATCGCTTTGGGCTTCGCGCTGATCGCGTTCTTATTGGTGCGCGATACGCCGCAATCCTGCGGTTTGCCGCCTGTTGAGCAATATAAGAACGATTACCCCAAAGCCTACTCGGCCGAGCACGAAAAGGAGTTAACCGCGAAGCAGATATTCTTCAACTTTGTGTTTAATAACCGCCTGTTATGGTATATCGCTTTCGCCAACGCCTTTGTATACCTCATCAGGCAGGGTATACAGGATTGGGCCCCAACATACCTTACCGAAGTAAAGCATTTTTCGGATAAAGAGATCAGCTGGTCGTACTCGTATTTTGAGATTGCCGGCATCCCCGGCACCCTTATCTGCGGCTGGCTGAGCGACACCGTATTTAAAGGCCGCCGCGCCCCGGCAACGGTGATCTACATGCTGTTGATCATTTTGGCAGTGCTGGTTTACTGGCAATGCCCGGCAGGCAACCTGTTCGTAGCTAATGCGTCGCTGATAACTATCGGCTTTTTGATCTATGGCCCGGTAATGCTGATCGGCGTACAGGCACTTGACCTGGTACCCAAAAAAGCGGCCGGAACAGCGGCAGGACTTACGGGTTTCTTCGGTTACATGGGCAGCGCTTTGTTTGCCAATATCGCCATTGGGCAGGTGCTGGACCATTACGGTTGGGATGCCTCGTTCTATGTGATCATCGCGGCTTGCGTGCTGTCGATATTTTTTACAGCTTTGACCTGGAACCGGGAAAAGGCGAATTTGCTGGCGAAGTAAATGCCGGACAACTTGTTATTTCCGATAGAGCAAGTGTAGGGAAAAGCGGGGACGCGAAAGAGAACTACTCTCTTGACCGAAGGAACAAATCTTGCACGTGCAATAGGTACCACGTATAAAATTTCTCCTCACCCCATCTCACAGCCCAACCCGTGTTCGTTCGAAATGACATTTGGATATATAGAATAGATTATGAAAAAAACATCACTCATAAAAACAATCCTATTGGCACTAATCTGCCTGGGCAGCACCGTATTTGCGCAAACCACCCCTGCTACTACTGCCGCTAAACCAGCCGCGGTATACCCGCCGGGCTTTATGGATAGCACCTATCGCCCTAAAATTACGCCCGATAGCATAGCAAGCTTTAAGGCGCACCCCGTAGGTAGCGATAACATTGTGTTTTTAGGAAACAGCATCACCGCCCGCTGCAATTGGGCTAAACTGTTTAATAACCCACTGATAAAGGGTAGGGGAATTTCCGGAGACCTGACCTTCGGCGTGTTGGAGCGCATGGACGAGATCATTGCCGGGCACCCGAAGAAGGTATTTATACTGATTGGGATAAACGACATATCGCGCAATGTGCCCGATAGCATTATCGAGCGCAATCACCGTAAAATGGTGGCGAAGATCCGCGCCGGTTCGCCCGAAACGCAGATCTATTTCTGCACTTTGTTGCCGGTTAATCCAGTATTCGGCAAGTTCCCTAACCATTACGGTAAGGACGGGCACATCCTTGCCGTTAACGCCGCTATCCGCAAGCTAAAGGCTAAGAATGTGAATATTGTTGACCTGTACCCGAATTTCCTTGATAGCGAAAATCACCTGAAGGCCGAATACTGTGTAGATGGCCTGCACCCTAACGATGCAGGTTACCAGGTTTGGGTAAAGGTGTTTGAAAAGGGTGGGTATTTGAAATAATATAACCGCCTGTCCAGGCGTCCACGCCTGGACAAAATACCAAGTAAGCGTCCACGCTTACATTTATTACAGGAGCGTAGACGCTCCAAAAAATGTTTCAGTCAAGCGTGGACTCTTGACCGGGCAAACAGCTTTTTATCGTACTATGAAAAAAACATTATCCATTCTGCTATTATGGTCGGCACTTATCAGTTGGCTGCATGAAGCCAATGCGCAAAACACCAAACCATCAGCCGATGCGGTTTACGCGTTGATCGCTCGCATTATTCCCGCGCACAAGCAGGATTTCGGTGTGGCTTTCATCCCTAAGCAGAATGGAAAAGATGTGTTTGAAATAGCAGACCAGAACGGTAAGATCATGCTAAGCGGATCGAACGGGGTATCGGTAGCCAGCGCCCTGAATTATTACCTGAAACATTATACGCATTGCGATATCGGCTGGAACGGCACTAATCTTAAACTGCCCGCCAAACTGCCGCGCGTGGGCGTTAAGGTGCGCAAGGTAACGCCGTATACCTATCGTTATGATCTGAATTACTGCACCTTCAACTACACCATGAGTTGGTGGACCTGGGACCGCTGGCAGCAGGAAATAGATTGGATGGCTTTGAACGGTGTGAACATGCCGCTCGCTATCACCGGGCAAAACAGCATTTGGCAGCGGGTTTACAAAAGTTTGGGCTTTACCGATAAGGACCTGTCTACGTTCTTCAGCGGGCCAGCCTATTTCAATTGGTTTTGGATGGGTAATTTAGATGGTTGGGGCGGCCCGCTGCCCCAAAGCTTTATGGATAAGCACGAGGCGTTGGAAAAGCAGATCCTGAAGCGTGAGCGTGAACTGGGCATGACACCCATATTGCCTGCCTTCACCGGACACGTTCCGCCATCGTTTAAAACTAAATTCCCGAATGCTAAGCTAAAAAAGACCGATTGGCAGGGTTTCCCCGATGTTTATATCCTTGATCCCGACGATGAACTGTTTGCTACCATTGGCGAACGTTTTATCAAAGAGGAGGTAAAAACATTCGGTACCGATCATTTATACTCGGCCGATACTTTTAATGAGAATACGCCCCCAACCAACGATTCTACCTACCTGGATGCCGTAAGCAAAAAGGTATACCACTCGATGGCCGCCGCCGATCCGAAAGCCACCTGGATCATGCAGGGCTGGATGTTCTCGTACTCGGCTAAGTTTTGGCAACCCAAACAGATCAAAGCGCTGCTGAACGGCATTCCTAACGATCACATGATCATTCTCGATCTGTACAGCGAAAACAAACCTGTTTGGGATAAAACCGACGCCTATTATGGCAAACCCTGGATCTGGTGCATGCTGCATAATTTTGGTGGTAACATTAGCCTGTATGGCCGCATGAGTAACGTAGCTGCCGATCCGGCTAATGCGTTGAACGATCCGCGTTCGGGTAAAATACTGGGCATCGGCCTAACCCCCGAGGCCATCGAACAAAACCCTGTGATGTACGAACTGATGATGGAAAACGTTTGGCGCGATAAACCTATTGAGCTTGACGCTTGGCTAAATGATTACGCTTACCGCCGTTACGGTAAAAAGAACGCGCAAGCCGAAGCCGCCTGGCAGGTGCTGAAGAACACCGTTTACACCGGCGGCATCCGCAAAGGGGGTAACGAATCTATCATTTCAGGCCGGCCAACATTGGCGAAGTCTACGCTGTGGGCAAACCCGCAAAAGTTTTATCGCTCGGAAGACCTTGTGCCCGCCTGGCGCGACCTGATAACAGCGGCAGACGATTTGAAGAACAGCCAGGGCTTTCGCTACGATCTGGTGGATGTAACCCGGCAGGTACTGGCCAATTATGCCGACACGCTACATGCGCAATTTGCAAAGGCGATAAAAGCCAAAGACCTTCAGGGCTATAAAAAATTAAGCGCCGGGTTTTTAGGGGTGATGGATGATATAGACAAGCTGCTATCCACCCGCAAGGATTTCCTGCTGGGCCGCTGGCTGGAAGCCGCCAAAGCTAATGGCAGCACACCCGAAGAAAAACGCCTTTACGAATTTAACGCCCGCGACCAGATCACACTTTGGGGCGATAAGAACAGTGTACTGAATGATTACGCCTGTAAGCAATGGGCAGGTATGCTATCGGGCTTTTATAAACCCCGCTGGCAGCAATTTTTTGCTTATGCAGATAAAAGCCTGGCCGATGGCAAAGCGTTAGACGAAAAAACATTCCAGGCGCAAATAAAGGATTGGGAGTGGACTTGGGTGAATAAGCGGGATATTTACACTACCACACCTAAGGGCGATGAGATAGTTGTAGCTAAGGAGATGTATAAGAAATACTTTGACAGGGTAAAATAACTGTGAGATAATTACCTCTGTGTGCGCTGTGGTTAAAAACTTATATCGAAACCAAACCTTGCCGTAATCTTTTCTCCCTGGTCATATTACTATCCGGCAGGCCCATATAGTATTTATAGGTGCGCAAATTGAGTTTTTGGGTGAGGTATTTTTTGCCGGCCCGCTCGTAAAAATCGGGGTCTAATGCCAATAGATTGCGGAATGGCACATGCTCAAAAACTTCCCTTTTCCCAAATAGGGTGCCGAAAACAATACACTCATCTATAAAAATGTAGCCCGTGGGGTTATCTTTGCAGGGCACAAGCAGATCTTCCGGGCAGGTGGCGATATTTTCGGTAGTGGAGGCGATCAAATCGTATTCCTTCATATTTTCAAGGCAGGCAGAAATATGATTTGGCTTATACTCGTCATCCGAATCGATGAAGCCGATATAAGCCCCCGCGCTGTTTAACATTCCTTTATTTATAGAGAAAGCCTGGCCGATGTTTTTATGACGGAGGTAAGTAAGTTGCTCTTCATGCAGCGTTACATAATCCAGGATATCACGGCCTAAAGCCGCATCGCTGCCATCATCAACAACGATCAGTTCAAAATCCCTGAAGTCCTGCGCCATCACCGAATCTAAAGCACGCCTTACCATGCTGAAATCCCTGTTGTAAACAGCCATAATGATGGATACCCGGGGAAACTTAGGTTGCATAAAGAAAATTTACAGTAAAGATAATGGTTGAGGTGGCAATTAAAGAAGAAGACATAATGGTAATTTAACCACAAAGACCACAAAGTTTTTTTCACAAAGATCAAATAGGAAAAGATCGGTTTATTTGGAAAACACAAAGGCCACAAAGCTAAATGAACTTAGTCTTTGTGGCCTTTGTGTTTCTTAACCTTTGTGTGCTTTGTGGTTAAATTGTCACCATGTTATATCTTCAACCATAAAAAAGCCAAAGCCGCCAGCACCGCGCCAATTATCGGCCCCACAACCGGTATCCACGCGTAATCCCATTCGCTGCTGCCTTTTTTATCAACCGGTAAAATGGCATGCATAATCCGCGGACCAAGATCGCGTACCGGGTTAATAGCATAGCCGGTGGTGCCGCCTAAAGCCAGGCCTATCACCCAAACCAAAAAGGCCACAGGCATGGCGCCTAATGAACCCAAACCGATGATCACCTTGTCTTTTTTGATCTCGGCATCGGTAAAGTAAAAAATAACGAAGATCAGCACAAAGGTGCCAATGATCTCGCTGATCATGTTCGACGATGTTTTACGGATGGCGGGCGAAGTGCAAAAGGTAGCCAGTTTAGCGCCTTTGTCATCAGTAAGCGCGTAGTGGTCTTTGTAGAACAACCAAACCAGTCCGCCGCCGGCCATAGCACCTAATAACTGCGCGCCGATATAGGCCGGTACTTTTGCCCAGGCAAATTTTTGGGCAATGGCCAGGCCAATGGTAACAGCGGGGTTTAAGTGCGCGCCGCTAAAGGGGGCTGCAATTACCACACCCACAAATACGGCCAAAGCCCAGGCGGTAGTGATTACTATCCAGCCGCCATTATTGCCTTTGGTGCCCGTAAGCACAACATTGGCTACAACCCCGTTACCCAACAGGATCAGGATCATGGTGCCGATAAACTCGGCGGTAATTTCGTTCATTTTGTTTTAGCGATTTTGTGTGATTGATTAATTTTCGGCGTAAGCTTTCGCGGCCTTAACGGCACGGTTCCAGCCTTTTATACGTTCGTCTATTTTGTTGGTTGTGCCCGGTGTAAAAGTGCGTTCAATTTGCCATTGCCCGCTGATATCTTCCATGCTGCTCCAAAAACCGGTGGCAAGTCCGGCCAGGTAAGCCGCACCTATGGCAGTAACCTCGGTTACTACCGGGCGAATTACCTGCGTATTCAGTAAATCGGCCTGGAACTGCATCAGCAGGTTATTAGCCGTCGCGCCACCATCAACCCGCAGTTGAGCGATGTTCAGTCCCGAATCGGCCTCCATGGCTTTTAGTACTTCCATGGTTTGGAAAGCGATGCTTTCCAGCGCTGCGCGTGCAATGTGAGATTGATTGGTGCCACGGGTAATACCGGTAATAGTGCCGCGCGCATCCTGGTTCCAGTGTGGCGCGCCAAGGCCTGCAAAGGCCGGTACAACGTAAACGCCGCCCGTATCCTCCACCTTTTTAGCCAGGTCTTCCACCTCGGCCGATGAACTGATCAGCTTCAATTCATCGCGCAGCCATTGCACTACAGCGCCGCCAATAAAAATGCTGCCCTCTAAAGCATATTGAACCTTGCCGTTTATCTGCCATGCAATGGTGGTTACCAGGTTGTTTTTTGATGCGATAGGCTTATCGCCCACATTCATCAGCATAAAGCAACCGGTGCCGTAGGTATTCTTAACCATGCCGTTGGCAGTACACATTTGGCCGAACAATGCCGCCTGCTGATCGCCGGCGATACCCGCGATAGGGATTTGCGCTGCCAGTACGGTACCGGCTGTTTCGCCATAAACCTCGCTCGATGACTTTACCTCGGGCAGGATGCTGCGGGGGATATCGAACAGGTTCAGGAGTTCTTCGTCCCAGCCAAGGGTGTGGATATTATAGATCATAGTGCGCGAGGCATTGCTCACGTCGGTGATATGCGTTTTACCGGCGGTCAGCTTCCATACCAGCCAGGTATCCACTGTGCCAAAAGCGATATGCCCGGCGGCGGCCTTTTCGCGTGCGCCCTCTACGTTATCAAGGATCCATTTAATTTTTGTGGCCGAGAAGTAGGCATCAAGCACTAAGCCGGTTTTCTGCTGGATGGCTGCTGCATGGCCCTGCGTTTTTAATTCATCGCAATAGCCGGATGTGCGCCTGTCCTGCCATACAATGGCGTTACACAGTGGTTCGCCGGTGCGTTTATCCCACAAAACGGTAGTTTCGCGCTGGTTGGTGATGCCAATGGCGGCGATATCCTTAGCGGTAAGTCCGGCATTAAGAATAGACTCGGCGGCAACCGATACCTGCGACGACCAGATCTCTACCGCATTGTGCTCAACCCATCCGGGCTGGGGGTATATCTGGGTAAATTCTTTTTGGGCGATGGAAACAATGCTGCCCGCTTTGTTAAAAACAATGGCCCGGGAACTGGTGGTGCCCTGGTCTAATGATAAGATGTATTTTTCCATTCAGGAATTTAGTTGGTTTATAATGGGTGTCTTTCGGTTGTTGTTGATCTGTAATAAAAAGCAACAAAACGAAATAACATGTAAGTATAAAAATACAAATTGACATTATGAAAATATAACCAAAATTTTATAATCATATCTCATATTATTCATTATTTTGCATGATGTAAACCTTTTATTTCAATGATAAATTTAGCCGAAAGACATCAATATATTCTAACTAAACTTCAAAAAGAAGGTAACTTAAATGTTGTAGAACTTTGTAAGGAACTAAAGGTGTCTTCGGTTACAATACGCAAGGACTTAAAGGTGTTGGAAGACAAGAACCTGCTTTTTCGCACACATGGTGGCGCCACACTGAATAACCCCTACATTGTCGACCGGCCGGTAAACGAGAAGGAAAAGATCCAGTCGGCCGAGAAGATGAGCATTGGCGCGGCCGCCGCGGCAATGGTACAGGATAACGATTCCATTATCATCGCATCCGGTACTACCATGCTGGCTTTAGCCCGTAACCTGCCACCAAAGGTAGGCTTAACCGTAATTACTTCGGCCCTAAACGTAGCACTTGAATTGCTGAAATACCCGGCAGTAGAGGTACTGCAACTTGGCGGGCAGCTGCGCAAAAGTTCATCATCGGTAATGGGGCCTTATGCCGAAAATATCCTTAACGACTTCTTCTGCAATAAACTTTTTTTAGGGGTTGATGGCATCGACCTTGAGTTTGGCCTCACCACCACAAGCGCCATGGAGGCGCACCTTAATAAGCAGATGATCAGCGTATCGCAAAAAACCATCATCCTTTGCGATTCGACCAAATTTGGTCGCCGCGGTTTCGGGAAGATCTGTGGTTTGGATGAGATCGATCATATCATTACCGATAATGGTGTATCTGAACACGTAGTGAAAACGCTGGAGGGTTTGGGGATAACGGTGACGATAGTGTAAGTTTACTGCTTATTTGTAGACTCACCCCGACAGCGCTGCGCTGGTCGGCCCTCTCTTCGCTGCGCGAAAAGAGGGCAGGAGCAATATCGGATAATTCCATTCCCTCTTTTCGCACAGCGAAGAGAGGGTGGTCGAGCGAAGCAACGACCGGGTGAGTAGAACCATGCCGCAGGTCTGCCGCGCACGGTATTCAACAAGTTCAGATTGAGGTAAGCCTTTGCACGATCTCACTCCTCATCCACCACCGGCAGCTGCTTATACAAACTATCGTACGATAAGGTATGCAGCTTATGCAAATTCTGCTGATGCAACACACCAACCCTCAACGCCTTCAAACCTGATACCCCCTGCAGATCCTCCACATCAAAATGTTCGATATGACCCTCCAAAATGCCCTTGTTTTGCAAGATGCGGATGTATTGGATGTATTCGGCTTCTTCCTCGGCTTTCGAGTAGATAATAACGATTTTACCCTGTTGGGTGATACGTTCTTCGGTGCCCAGGATATGGGCCTTGTCTATACGTTTTTTGATTACCTCGTAGCGCACATTGTAAGCCCCATCAATATCAAAATGCTTCTCATCCATGCGGAAACGGATAGCGATAGGGGTGCTGAACACCAGGATGAGCGAGGCCACATCCAAGGGGTAGGGCAGGGCGTCCTTCAGGTGAAACTGCTCTATCTCCATTTCGGCAATTACCATTAACTGCCACAGGCGCAGGCGGCGCAGATCGTGCGGGTTAAAGCTTTCAAACGGCGATATCGACGCGCCGATATACAGGTTGTGCTCCACGCCATCGGTTTTAAACCGCTCGAAGTAATGCGGAAAGTACTTTTGGATCTCGTCCTGCCGGTCGTCCAGCACGGTGCTTAGCTTATCGTTTATCAGTGATAAGGTTTTTTCATAATTGCGGCGGTTACTGTGAAACTCGCCGGTCAGGTTATCTATCTGCTCAAAATAACGGGCGATATCCTTCTTCAGCCTTTCGTTATGATGCGCATCATCCTTCAGCAACGGATAAATGTTAGTTTCGATGTAATGTTGTATCGATTGTTCGGTATCGGCTTTGATGTTGATGCCGAGATCGTCTATAAAGCCCTGTAGATCGGCCAGGTGCTGCTCGATAGGGATCACCGGCTCGTGCGGTTCTACCTGGCCTAATATCAACAATAACTGGTGCAATTGGGTCAATAGGTCGTTCTTAACGCTTTGGTTGCGGGTGACAGATGAATCCTTAATATCCACCTGCCCGTAAAGCGGGAACACATCCTTAAAAATAATCTCTTTTAAACTGTAAGCCAGGCCGGCATTGGCGCTTTGGATATAGTTTTGCGCCTCGCGCTTAAATTTCCAATCTACGCTGGGGTGTAGCGTGGTATAATTATTTTGGATGACGGCGCGGATACGGTTTTGCAATTCGCCCACTTTGCGGTCGATAGCATCACTGATGTAGGGCATCACAATTTCAAGCTTATGGGCGTTCACACTGTTAAGCTCTTTCAAACGAGGGGATACCAGTTCGATAACGCCCAGCAGCACGTCGTTTTTCACTACAGGGGCAATTACAAAACTACCGATATCCTGATCTTTAAAATGCTGGGCCATCAAACTCAGCGGATTTTTAGCCGCGAAATCATTCACATCAGCCACGGCGAAATAATCATGATCTTTGATCAGTTTTTGATAAGCGCCGCTGCAAAGCAGTTGTTTGCAATTATCGTCCTTATTATCGGGCAGCAGGTAGCTGTTCACTTTTTGACCAAAAGGGCGGCTGGTGAATATACCTTCTTCCTGGTTAAACGAGGTAAAACCGATGCGCAGATCGGGTATCCGGAAGATGGACTGAAAAATATTGGCCAAACTTTTCTGCATATCCGGTGCCGAAGCGTTGCCCAGTAAGTTGCTTTTTAATATCGATACGGCATTCTCCACGGTTACATCCACCAAAGTCATCAGGGCAAAGCCTTTCAGTATCCAGGCCTGGGCCGGGAAAGTGCGTTTCCACAAGTCAAGGTCATCGTAATTACTGATCAGTTCGTCTATCTGTGCAGTGGTCAGCGTCGGCGCTTCGGCGGTAGGAATAACATCGATAAAATCGCCATTGTATAAAATACGGTAGTGCTTTACAATGCCGTTGGCCGCGGGAATATCGTAGAACAGGGGCTTGGTAAAATCAAGATTGGTGCCGTAAAAACGGTTCAGTATCATGCAGCAACTGGCTACATAAAACTGGTGCTCGTCGAAATCGCGGATGCTGAATTCAAAATCGGTACCGGCTTCGTTCAAAATATTTTGGAAACGCTCCGAATAGTTAAAAGCGATGTTGAGATAAGGCAGGCTTACGGCTTTGATCTCATTGAGCGTAAGCATGGGCGGGAACAATTCGGCCAACAACTGTGATATCAGCTCTTCGCCTTCTTGCAGCTGCGCTACTTTGGTAATGCCGTTTTTTAACTCAGGGTGTTCTGCTGCCTGTGCTAACAGCGCTTTAGCGTGTTGCCCCCGGTAACCCTCATCTGTAGACGCGATCTCTTCGTACCGCTCTATAATTTTATGGAACGAGAGTTGGATCTGAAAAGGATTATCCGGAAATACAGGTATCATCATAAACAAATGCTAAAAGCAGGCACAAATTTATTTAAATTATAATACATGTAACTCAGTGCACATGTTTGTGACAAATGGGTGAATTTGCTGTGTTATCCGGATGACAAATAACGGATTTGATAAGCAAGTTGTTGAATATAAGAAGATTTTACTTCTTCATAAACGACATTGAAACCGCCGTACCTGCGCCCAGTAGTGTACCGGTAGCCACATCGGTAGGGTAGTGTACCCCCAAATACATGCGCGAGTAAGCCACTGTACCTGCCCATAAAAACGATGGCGCGATAACATACCATTTTGGATAAGCGATAGACAAGGAAGTTGCCGTTGTGAACGAACTTGACGAATGCCCTGATGGAAACGAATAACCACCCGCGCGGTAAACAGGTACGATATTGATGTTCTGCACAAAAGGCCTTGGGCGTTTTACAATATGTTTGATGGCCATGGTCAACACGCCCGAGATTGCGCTGCTACTGGCCACATAAAGCGCGTTTTGGCGCATCTGCATATCGTGCCCTATTACGCCGCCCGCTAATAAGCCAACGGGAACGCCTATATCAACATATTGATTGGTGTTTGATATAAAGCGCATAAAGCCGGTTTCGCCGGGCGTGCGGCTGTTGGCCAGATCTATCATCACCCTATCGTCCCATTGCTGCAGGACCGATGGGTTGGCGCGCTGAGCTGATACGCTTGTGCCGAACATCACAAATAGAATTAACGATAAAAGCTTAACGCGCATACATCTCAATTTCAAAAATGAAACAATATCACCATCACCTGTAAAATAATATTGCCGTAAACCCCGGCCAAAATATCGTCCATCATTACCCCGGTACCGCCCGGCAATGCTTCCAGCCTGCGAATAAACAAAGGCTTCACCATATCAAAAAAACGGAACAGCACAAAACCGGCAATCAGCAGGTACAGGTTGTGGGGGATAAAAAGCATGGTTACCATCATGCCGGCCACCTCGTCTATCACTACCCGGTAACTGTCCTTACCCCAGAAAGTTTCTACCTTATCGCCAACATAAATGCCCAGCAGGGTGATCAGCACCGTCCACAGCAGCAGATACCAGCTGTTTTGTGCGATAGCTGTTGGCCAGTACAGCCAAAGCAAGCCGCAAGTAACAGCGGCGGCAATAGTGCCGCCGCCTTTTATATAACCTATGCCAAACCAGGTGGCAATTAATTTATTCATGTATATGTTTTTTGCATTTACAATTCCCTCCCCTGGGAGGAGTGAGATGGCCTGTGTTGTGGTAGGGAGGGGTTTCTGTGAAAATACATGAGTGATGAACCCCCTCCCTGCACCCTCCCTATGGGAGGGAATCGCACCAGCCAGCGCTTCTTTTACCTAACCTCTAATCTCTTTACCTCAACTCTTATCCAATACCTTTTCTGCTGCCTCGGCAACTTCCGGTTCAATGGTATGTTTTTTAGGGAAGTTGAAAAAGATAGAGGTAAGCACCGGTATAATAAAGATAGCCACTGTAAATACCGATGTAAAGATATCAGCCTTTTCGCCGCTCATTACTTCGGCAAAGCCGCCATCCGGGTAGAAATGGATATAAAGTGATGAAGTTAACTTGATACCCAGCACGCCGATAACAATGAAAGCTACGGTTTCAAGGAAGGTGAATTTCTCCATCAGCTTAACAAAGGCCTGGGCCACAAAACGCATAGCCAAAATACCGATGAACACACCGATATAGATGAGCATCACGTGGTCGGTAAAAGCCACCGCCGCGAAAACGTTATCGATAGAGAAAGCCAAATCCATAATTTCTACCAGGATAATAGTAGCCCACAGCGGACCGATCAGTCCAACAGTTGAGCGGTAAGCCCAGCTTTTGGTTTTATCTACTTCCTCATCACCGCCACCATCGCCTTCGCTTAGTTTACCTTTAAAATAATCGAAGCACAGGTAAAGCAGGTAAAGGCCGCCCAAGGGTTTCAGCCACCAGATCTTCACCAGCCATGAAGCCAGGAACAAGCAGATACCACGCATTACATAAGCGCCAATGATACCATAACGCAGCGCTTTTTTACGCTGACCTGGCGGCAAATCCAGCACCATGGTAGCCAGTACAGCGGCATTATCTACCGAAAGCAAACTTTCGATAACGATAAGGTTAAGAATAATAAGCACACCGGCCTTAAGATCGGGGCCTAAAAGGGAATGTAAAATGTCCATTTATGATCAGTTTTGGATTTTTTGTAAAGATATTATTTTTTCGTTGCCGTAAAACAGTTCCCTCCCCTTGGAAGTGTTACCGTGTACCCACATCTTAGCAGCTTGTCATTTCGAACGAACCGGGGGAGGGTTCGTGCGGTTGTGTGAGGAGAAATCTTGTACGATATGCATGATACGCCATATTTAGAAATATACCGTATCTGATTTCTCCTCGTCCCCAAAGCTCATTCCCCCGCCAATTCGTTCGAAATGACAAAATGGTAAAAATGGACGGCATCACATCAAATCCGTATTCAGCATGCTCTTCAGCATGTTGGCCTGCACATCAACATCGCTGATGTTTTGCAGGAAATTAATGTCGTTCAACTTGCGATAATTATCTATCAGCAGGCTTTTTACTTCGGCAGGAATGGCGGTTTTCAGGCTGCTGATGGTGCTGTTCAGCCGGTCATTCTTGTCCTCCAGCTCGTGCATAAAGGTTTCCTTTTTTGATATTTCGTTTGATGGCGTGCCGGTGTCTATTTTGCTTACATCGCAAAAAAGAAACAGGTTACGTGCCGCGAAATACAGGAAATACTTATCGGTATCATTTAGCTGGTAAACCTCGGCTACCATTTCGCCGGCCCTCAGGCCGCAATAAAAAGTGCTGCGGAAATCGTTCTTGCACAATTGTCCCATCAGCTTGCGCTGAATAGTGGCATACGCGGTAGTGTAAACATCCTTTGGCTCGTAGTCAATTAGTTCCAGCAGCAGGGCTGGGGGCACCTCATTATAAAAATCGTGCGAGTAACGCGCGCTGAACGCATTGATGTTTTTGGAGAATGGATATTCCGAAGAATCATCCGACAAAACCTGATATAGTTTGCGTAAGGAGGTATTGATCTTGAGCATTTGTCGCTGCTGATCTAACCTGAACTGATCTTGCGAAAGAACAGAATCTTTTATGCGCGTGATGAGATCTTTGTTGATCTGGATCTCATCCAGCACGATCATGATATTCTTCTCGTTATTCTTTTTGATCTTGCGCAGCAGATCCAACAAGGTTTGTGTAAACTGGAGGTGAAACAACTCCAGTTTATTAATATCCAGTTCGGGGTTATCCTCAAATAATTGGTGGATAACCTGGCTGCGCAAATAGATCTTGTAGATGATATCGTCGCCAAAAAAAACAGAAAGCAGTTGCAGCTTGCTGATGATGTGGTTCGAATCGTTCAGTATCGCCTTGCGGGTTTCATCCATTCTTCAAAATTAGCCAACATTCGTCACATTTTTCTTTAGCTCGGTCTCTAAATTTTGCAACTCGGTGTTCAGCGTTTTCCTGTTCTGCGCGCCCTCCTCGTGAATACGTTTTACTTCGTTCAGGGTGTCTATCAGGTCGGAAGTGGTTTTCTTCAGCGTTTCTAACGATACCACGGTTTTTTCGTTTTCCTTCGCTACGTTGATGCTGTTGGTCTTCAGTAGTTCGGCGTTCTTCAACAAAATGGTATTGGTAGTTTCCGATATTTTTTGCTGCATTTCCACATTGGCCTTTTGCCTTTGCAGGGCTACGGCAATGGTTAGCTGATTTTTCCAAACCGGGATAGTGGTAGAAATAATGGATTGCGCCTTTTCCGCTATCGATGTATTATTGTTCTGCACCACGCGGATCTGCGCCAGCGATTGCATCATGATGAAGCGCACGGTTTTCAGGTCGGCCAGGCGTTTATCCAATCGATTGGTGAAGTCGCGCAGGTCGGCAATTTCGTAATCGTTATAATCCTGCGGGCGTTGCTCCATCGCAGCCAGCTGAATGTTCAGCTCGTTTAGTTTCATCTGTCCGGCAATGATCAGTTCCTCCATCTGCTTGATGTACTCCACATTGCTATCGAACATGGTTTGCAGCGAACTGTTATCCTTAATAGAGTTGATACGACCGGCCTTGATCTTGTTGGTGATCTTATCCACGTTATCGATCACCGTATCGTACTTGGCGAACATCTTTTTGGCATCCATCACCAAACCTTTCAGGAAAGGGATCTTCAACAGGAAGCCTTTAATACCGGTGTTCTCCAGTTCGTTAACGTCGATATAGTTCAGTTCGGTCAGCAGGTCGGCAATTAGTGTGCCTACCTCGCCCGAGTTATAAGTACGTACCGAAGTTAAAAACTGGTTACTGTATTTCTCCATCGATCCCTGTATCTCCGAACCGTAGTTCAGGATAGAGTTATTGTCGGCTGGGTTAAGGTCCTTGCTTTTTTCCAGGTATTTCTTTTCGTCTTCGGGTTTTATCAGCGTTAGGTTAACATTGCCCTCTTTATCTACCTTTAGTTTAGATGGTTCGGCAGCCGGGGTAGTGCTGCTCACTACCAGTGCCGGGGCATCTTCAACCGGGGCAGGGGTAATTGGGACTAAAGGAGGTATATCGCTTAAAAAATCAGGGGTTTCGTTGGCCCCGTTTGATGTTGTTTCTGCCATGATTACAAATGTGTTAGGTATTGAAATTACACAAGTTTAGATGTAAAGATAATTTGAAATGTTACAAATTGTTATTCCAAATGCTCCGTTAGGAGCAATATATCGGTAGCAATTGTATTTCATCCTGCGTGCCATAGGTACGCTATATTATATTCCGTACCTACGGCACGGGATTAAACACAATCTGTTTATTGCTACCGATATTTAATCCCTACGGGATTTTTAGCCTTATAAATACTGCGCGGCTACCGTTTTAACGGTATTTTGCAGATCGCGGTCTTTGGTCGGCTCGCCAATGGCGTTAAATTTCCACTCGCCGTTGCGTTTGTAAAACACACCCATCACCATGGATACGTGCCCGGCGAAGCCAGCGCCATGCGCCACATCGTACTTGGCGAACACCTCGTTAACACGGGTAGGCGTGCCTTCGTAAATACGGATAGAGGCGAAAGGTATCGAACCAAAATCCTGTCCGCGGAAACTGTTTAACACAAAGGCTACATATTGGGTTGATGGGCTCAGCATACTGAAATCCAGTGTGATCACTTCGTTATCCAGGCCGTCATCACCGCCAACGTCGCCGGTCAAGTCGTCACCGCTGTGGCGTACCGCGCCAAGCTTCGATTTTAGGTTGCCAAAGTAAACCACCTCTTCCAGTTGCTTGTTCTCGCTGAACAGGGCACAACTGGCATCAAGGTCAACCGCTTCGGTGGTACTGCCAATGCCAAACAGTCCCTTTTTTACAATTGCGCCCCAGTTAATGCCTACGCAAACGTTTTGCAGAGTGCTGCCATTGCTTTTTTGCAGGTTAATGCGCTGCCCTTTTTCTAAATTGATAGCCATGGTTTAGTTGTATTTGTTTAAATAATCGGCCAGGCCGCCTTTCATACCGGCGCCAATGGCTTCAAACTTCCATTCGTTATTGCGTTTGTAAATGCGGCCAAATTCTACCGCTGTCTCGATCGAGAAATCTTCCTCCAGCTCGTATTTCAGCAGGGTTTCGTTAGTGGCGGCATCAAATATGCGCATAAACGAGTTACGCACTTGTCCAAAATTCTGGCGGCGGCTTTCGGCTTCGTGAATGGTTACTACCACGCAAATTTCACTTACGCGCGGGTCAACCTTGTTCAGGTCGATTTTGATCTGCTCGTCGTCGCCATCGCCGGCGCCGGTCAGGTTATCGCCGGTATGCTCCACGCCGCCATCGGGCGATTTCAGGTTATTGTAAAAAACGAAATATTCGTCGGCTATGATCTTTTTGTTCTCGCCTAAAATAAATACCGAAGCATCCAGGTCGAATGCCGAACCGGTAGATGAAGTATTGGTATCCCAGCCCAACCCGATAACGAATTTGGGGGCATTAATTGCCTCGCGCTGGCCTTTTTGAAGGTTAATTGCCATATTGTAATAGTTTATTATTGTTAAATAAGTGGTCTTTTATGTAATTAAGGTTTAGCGCGTAGCTATCCATGGTATGGTAGCTGTTGCCTAAAGCCATGTTGTACAATTCGCTGATGAATGCCTGCGGCTTGTTTTGCAGGAACACGCAAAAGCTATCGTGATCGTAATTTAAAATATACTTCACAATACGGGTATTCACACGAAAATGGCCGCTGCTGATGATACTGTCCAGATCGAATATCGACTTTACATCGTGATAATTCAAATAGTTCTCGATGTTGGGGTGGATGGCCGTGTTGGCCAGCTCGGCAAAGTACAGCATATAAATATCGTTATGAAGGTTATACTGTTTGATCATCTTGGATATCATTCGCTCATGGCTGCCGGTTATCTTAATATCGTCCAAAAATAGCAGCGTTTTGCCTTTTAAAAACTCAGCATCTATATGGAAACTATCGTTACCGATCAGGCTCATACGCTGGGCGGCATCCAGTTCGCCATAATCTTCTTTATAGGTAATTGTGCGGTGCACCTTGGTCTCCTGCACAATAGGCAGATCGTTTTCGGCCAGCCAATGGTTAAGCCGGTACACAAAATGATCCTTCATGGCAAAAGTTGCCGTGGGTATAAAAGCGTATGGACTGGATATCACCACAATTTGTTGCTGGATACGGCCCTTGCTTAAAACATCGCGGATGAACCCATCGGCCAGATCGGTGCCGAATTGTGCCGATACCAACCCATCGCCAAACTTAAAGCGGCTGTAATGCCCCGCATCAAACCCGAAGCTGGTGCTGGTATGTATTTTATGTAGCGAATACGTTTTGTGTAACATCGGGTAGCAGTTTTATAATAGATGTATTGTTTGAGTTGACCAGCATACTGCCGATACCAACCATGTCAGCGCCCCTAACGTCGGCCCGGGGGTTATCGCCAATATGGATAATCTCGTTTAGCGATATTTGTTTTAAGGCCATGGCCCGGTCGATCATCAACTGAAAAAATGCCGGGTTGGGTTTCGATAGCCCCGCCTCGTCTGAATATAGTTGAAAATCGAAATACCGGCCGATGCCCAAATGGTGCAGCACCTTGCGCAAGGTAACACCCTTAATAAAACCGGTATTACTCAATAAGTTGGCTGTACAAGCGGGGTTATCCTTCAGGTAGGCCAGCACTTCGGTAGTACGGTCGCAATAAATAAGGGGCATATGCTCCAGTACCAAGTCTTCCATTTGTTGGTAAAGCGCCTCAATATCGATATTATGCAGGTCTGCCTGGTTATCATTGATCAGGCTGATCACCATCAGGTACATTTCATCGGCATCGATGTTTTTGCCCGTGGTTTCGTTAATCCCGTTCACCATCAGGTCTACCTGCCTGAAAGCGCGCTCAACCTCAACCAACGGCTTGTTTAACCAATTAAACCGTTCATGGAAGATCCGTGCACGCTGCTGTTTAAACTGCGGGTTCGATCGGATCAACGTCAGCCACAGATCAAACGAATAATGTTTGTAAACAGACATTTGTTCTATCGGTATTTGCCTAACAGCTCTACAAAATTATCGGTCGGGTGCGGTTCGCCCAGCGCGCGGAATTTCCAGGTGCCATCTTTACGGTACACTTCTGCAAAGGTCATGCTGCACATGCCGTTAAAGGTAGCGTCGCCACTCAAACTAAAACGAGCTATCTCCTTGCCGCTGCGATCGACCGCGCGGATAAAAGCATTCTCTATCATACCAAAGTGCTGGTTGTTTTTGCGGCCCTGGTAAATCGACACTACAAATACAATGCGATCGAAAGTGGGGGCGAGGCTATCCAGTTTTACAATGATCTGTTCGTCGTCGCCATCACCGGCGCCGGTACGGTTATCGCCGGTTAACCAGATATGGCCCGATGGGTGGCGCATGGAGTTAAAATAGATCACATCGCCTTCGTACATATTTACCTGGCGGCCGTTACTGTTAGTAAACTGGCGACCCATATTGGCTATTTTGCCCTGCTCGTTCAGCAAAAAGCCGATGGCATCCAGGTCATACTCTTCTTCCTGTGCACCGCCAAATAGCTTGCCCAGGAAGCCGCCGCCCCCTTTTTGCCTTACGTCCCAGCCTAAACCTATGGTAACCTGCGACAGATCGAAGGTTTCGCCTTTATCGTTTTTCCGAAGGTCGATGGTTTGACCTTTTGTTAAGTTAATTGCCATAATTTTAAGGGGTTTTAATTATTTAATAATTTGGCCTTTGTAGTATTTGGCAAGGAAGTAGGCCAGGTCCTCACGATAGCCAAGGCCTGAGGCCTCAAACTTCCAATGATTATCTTTTTTGTACAGGCGGCCAAACTCAACACCTGTTTCAATCGAGAAATCCTCGCCCAGTTCGTACTTGGCAATTTCCTGCCCGGTCATGTCATCCACAATGCGGATGTACGAATCGCGTACCTGACCAAAATTCTGTCGGCGCGCCGCGGCTTCGTGAATAGTTACTACAAATAAGATCTCGTTCACGCGGCCGTCTACTTTGGCCAGGTCTACCGAGATGGTCTCGTCATCACCGCCATCGCTGTTGCCGCCGGTCGGGTCGTCGCCGCTGTGGTGTAAAGCGCCATCGGGCGAATCGGTATTGCCGTAAAAAATAAAGTATTCCTCTTCCGGTATCACCCGGTTCTGGTCTATCATAATTGCCGAGGCGTCGAGGTCGAAATCGTAACCAGTGCCTTCGTGTGGGTTCCAGCCTAATCCAAGGCTTATTTTAGACAAGCCGATATCTATGCGTTGTCCTTTTTGAAGATTTATAGCCATGTTAATAGCACGTTAATTATTTCTTAGAGTGATGTCCCCTTAAAATATTACACGTTTTGGGGTATTTAATTATTGGTTGATAAATGTATTAATGAGTGTAAGGTAGGATATATTATTTTGATTGGCAATAGGGTTTTTGCTGATGTGGGGTAGTGGGTTGAATGGGAGTAGGTTAGCGTGATGGCGAAGACTCACCCGGTCCTCGCTTCGCTGGACCGCCCTCTATTGCCTTTGGCAAAAGAGGGGACGGGTTACCGGTACTGCTTCCTGCCCTCTTTCCGCGCAGCGAAGAGCGGGCCGACCAGCGAAGCGTCGTCGGGGAGAGAAAGCACGGCGGCGAGTGGACTCACCCGGTCGTGGCTTCGCCCGATCACCCTCTCTGCTTCGCAAAGAGGGTATTCGTTATCGGAATTGCTTCCTGCCCTCTTTCCGCGCAGCGAAGAGCGGGCCGACCAGCGAAGCGTCGTCGGGGAGAGAAAGCACGGCGGCGAGTGGACTCACCCGGTCGTGGCTTCGCCCGACCACCCTCTCTGCTTCGCAAAGAGGGTATTTGTTATCGGAATTTCTTCCTGCCCTCTTTCCGCGCAGAGCGGGCCGACCAGCGAAGCGTCGTCGGGGTGAGTATACGACGCTATGCGTGTTTTTCTTAAACTCAGTTCATTTTTTCAAGCCCCTTTAGTACCGACCTTTGGTATATCAAAATCAAAACAAAATGAACAACAGATTAAAATTTAGCAAATTAGATCAGGCCGCTTATAAAGCCATGATGAGCCTTGAAAACGCGGTTAACGCCACTGGTTTAACTACCATACATAAAGACCTGATCAAGATAAGGGTATCGCAAATTAACCATTGCGCCTACTGCATCAACATGCATACCATTGATGCCCGCAAAGCCGGTGAAACCGAACAACGAATCTACGCGCTGACCGCCTGGCGCGAAACCCCGTTTTTTGACGAACAGGAACGCGCACTGCTGGCCCTGGCCGAAGAAATGACCCATTTAAATATCCATGGCGTTAGCGACGAAACTTATAACAACGCCGCCAAACTGTTTGACGAAACCTACCTGGCCGCTATTATAATGGCTGTTACTACCATCAACGCCTGGAATAGGATAGGGGTTACCTTGCAGTTGCTGATGCATTAACTGTCTGAATCAGAATTTACAGAATTGATGAATTAGCAGAATTCTGTAAATCCTTAAATTTTGTAAATTCTGATTTTGATTTATTTGGATTAATTATAAATAACATCTACTTTTGTAGCGCAACAGAAGAAATAGATGCAAGAAAGCAATACCCTGATTGATGATATGAAACTAACCGAAGTGTTTATTACCGAACATGGCGGTGTTTATCAGTCGGATAGCGAAAGTTGCTGGTATGTTGATTTTGCGGGCAAAGTTGCCCGTTTTGATTACCGTTGCCTGCTGAAACTCAAAAAAGCAGTTTATACCATTGATGTGGAGGCCATCTTGCTGAAAAGCAACAAATCGGCCGATATCGAGATCGTTTTCATTTGCGCTTGCGACGATTCGTATGTACTTACCGTAATGGAGATCGTTCGTTTTAAAGAACTGCTGCAGGGCACCTTTACCATGCTGGAGCTGAACCATATCATCTACGATCGTCTGCACCGCCTGGCCGTTTAATCGAATTTAGACTCATTTCATATTGCATACTTATTAGCTTAATGTTAATTTTAGCATTATTATTGCTTTAGTTATACCTAAAGCAATAACATTATGAAAGATCTCATCCGTGTAAAATGCCTTATCTCTTCAGAGATAGAGGGCCTTTTAAACCAACAAATAAAAAAAGAAGCCCAATCATCATCAGCCTACCTGGCCATGGCCTCATGGTGCGACAGGAACGGCTTCGACGGTTCATCAACCTACTTTTTCAAACAGGCCGAAGAAGAGCGTATGCACCAGATGAAATTTTTTAAATACATTTTGGATATGGGCGGCACCGCTATCTCGCCCGATGTGAACGGTATTAAAATAGAATACAACTCATTCAAAGAAGTTTTTGAGGATGCGTTGGACCAGGAGATCAGCGTTACGCAATCTATCAAAAACATTGCAGCCCGCTGCCATAAAGAGCAGGACTACGTGACCCTTGAATTTTTGAACTGGTTCCTGAAAGAACAGCGCGAAGAAGAGTACAAAGCCCGCCGAGCGCTGGAATTATTTGAAGTTATTGGCGAAGAAGGCACCGGCCGCTGGCAAATCGACAAGCACGTTTGCGATATTAAATACGACAGCGAAGCTTAATCTTCACCACGCCTTTGCTTTTGCAGCAGCTTAAGCACTTCCTTTTCCGAGTATTCTTTTAGCCAGGTATTACCCGGCTGTATAGCACAGACCGGTGCCCAATCGCACCGGTCTGTGCATTCTGTACGTACCACTTCAAAACTATCATCGTACTTAGCCAAAGCTTTGGCAATTTTGTACATACTTTTCCCGCCCCGCTTGGCGCATTTGCTGCCGGTGCACACGTATAGTACGTTATCAGGTATCGGGAATTTGCCCATGGGTTTATTGTTAACGCAAAGTTAGGGTTTTTATTTAAAGCCTCACCCCAGCCCTCTCCAGAGAGTAATAGCCCATGATTAGGCAGAGCCGGATAAATGGGCATTTTACAGATCACCCCGATGGGGTTCTGCCTTACTTGCCATCTTTTTCTACCAACATATCGCTCCAGCCGAATAAAGCCCCCTCTAAATCTCCCCCGATAGGGGAGACTTAGGCTGCACAAGCGTAAAATTCTTAAAGTCCTCCCCTTTGGGGAGGATTTAGGTGGGGCTTAAAAGCTTAACTTAATGACATTGCCCGTAGTGATGGCAATAGGTTAAGCTTAAAATTCGAGCTTCGTAGAAGCGACCTGTTTATCTGCCTAATGATGGGCTATTACCCTCCAGAGGAGAGGGGGTTTTAAACGTGTTTTTTCTAAAGCCCTCTCCTTTGGGGAGGGTTTGGGTGGGGCTTTTGAAAAGCAATGCCAGTGCTGCTATTAAAGTTTGTTCCTGCTCTCCGCTCCAAGTCCTCGCCGTGGCCTTTCCCCCTCATGCCCCCAGCGGCTGTGGGCTTTCCGCTGCGATCAGGTTTACATTGAACGGTTGTTTCGTCTCCAAAAAGATCAACTAAAGCGTGTTAAGTTTTTGTAAGTCTGGCTTCGTGTCTAAACAAAGCACCATCCTTACACGTTGATAAAATATGAAAGCAGTCATCATCAATTGCACCCTAAAATTATCTCCCCAATTTTCAAACACCGATGCGCTGATCCAAAAAGCCGTAGCCCAATTCAAAGGCATGGGTATTAGCAGCGAGGTAATACGCCTGGTAGACCACGATGTAAAGCCCGGTAACGAAGCAGATATGGGCAAGGGTGATGAATGGCCTGCTATCCTAAAGAAAATAAAAGCCTGTAATATCTTCATCATCGCTACGCCTATTTGGATGGGGCATATCGCATCGCCAACCCAGCTCGTTATCGAACGGCTGGATGCTATCTTCCACGATGAAAGCCTGAGTGATGCAAAGACAGGCCAATTTTTCACCTACAACAAAGTGGCGGGCTGCCTCATCACCGGTAACGAGGATGGCGCGCATGCCTGCGCCGCGCATGTGTTATGGAGCATGCAGGAGTGCGGCTTCACCATCCCGCCAAATGTAAACGCCTACTGGGTGGGCATGGCCGGCGCCGGGAAAGACTACGTAGAAGCAGGCGGCGAACAATGGTACTATACCAATTACACGTTACGTTACATGACGGCTAATCTGGCCTGGTTTGCTAAACTGTTAAAGGATAATCCTATCGATACGAATTTAAACGAGTTAAGAGAGTTGGCGAAGAAGGAGAGTCCAAGATAGTCATTATGGTTCGCGTAATGACTCAATGACTATTTGACCCGCTTCTTCCCTGAACCATCCCCCTTCACAAACGTCTTTCCCTGCACCAGCAGCAACTTTGGGTCTTTCACTTTACTAAGCGATAGTTCGTAAGCATCCTGCATCAACTGCTTCATATAAGTCTCGGGGAAAGCCACCAAATTATCCACCCTGATATAACGGTACTGCTTCCCCTCGCCCAATAACATATGCTGCGGGTCGGGTATCTGCGATCCCCAGTAAAAGCCAAAGTGAATGCCATTATTGGTGCGGTATATGGCCACTGAACAAAAAATATGGCTCATCTTCTCCGTGGGCGACCAACCGATAGCCAGCGCGTTATAGTTATCATAGATCATCTCGTTACATTGCGGGTAGCGGTCCCAAACAAAATCGCGGAGCCAAAGGGCTTTGTCCTGCGCTTCGGGCGATACGGCTTCCAGGAAGGTAAACAGTTCGGAGGTGTCTTCTTTGGCCATGATTGAAAGTGATAAGTAAATATATCGTTTTATATTTTAACCACAGAGTTCACAGAGGTCTTTCACAGAGAACACAGAGACTTTAAGTAGCAATAAAAATCAGTTATGGGCTCCGTGCTCTCTGTGCTTTTTTCTCTGTGTACTCTGTGGTTAAATTCTCATCTTGCTAAAAAAACATCATGGCAAATAACCTCATCCAACTTTACGGCAATATAGATATCTACCTGTTCGATCAGTTAATGAAAGGCCGTTTTGATAATTGCCACACCGTACTTGATGTTGGTTGTGGCGGCGGGCGCAACCTGCATTACTTTTTAAATAACGGGTTCGGTGTTTACGGTATGGATGCTGATGCCGGGGCGGTTGCCGCAGTACAACAACTCTCGGCCCGCTTAGCGCCGGCTATCCCTGCAGATAATTTTGTTGTGGCCAGGGTTGATGATCTGCCTTATACCGATAACTTTTTCGATCTGGTCGTTTGTAGTGCCGTGCTGCATTTTGCGCGGGATCATAACCACTTTGATGCCATGCTGCGCGAAATATGGCGGGTGCTGAAACCGGGCGGTTTCTTGTTTGCAAGGCTTGCATCGGATATCGGTATCGAAGACCGGGTACAGCCGCTGGGTAATGGCCGCTACCATTTACCCGATGGATCGACCCGTTATTTGGTGAACGAGGAAATATTGCTGGAATATACCCGCGAACTTGGCGGTGAGCTTTTTGAACCTATTAAAACCACCAATGTGCAAAATATGCGCTGCATGACTACCTGGTGTTTGGTGAAGAAATAAGGTCATTTACTTCGTGTCATCATCGGCAGCACCCTGTAGTTCATCTTCTTTTTTGCCTTTGCCCAGTTTTATTTTAGGTTTATCCTGTGTGCCGGTAATCGTCATCGGGATGCCGATAATGCCCAAAGGCGGCAGCCCCAGCCTAAATTTAATGTTCATCGCTTTATCAAAACTTGCCTGTCCTTCAAACCTTACCCTGAAGCCGGCCATGCGCATTTTAGTAGGGGCAATGGTAATGATGTTATTAGCAATGGTGGTTTTTATCTCTACTTTGGTCAGGTCGGCATTATTGGTCAGGCTGTCATGCCCGGTTGATTTGCCCACGGCGCCCGCCAGTTTAAACCCGTGCATTTTTATTTTTGATGCCGATAGTACACCGCCACCTTTTAAAGATGGGTAAACCGGCTGCATATTGCTGTTCAGGCGACCGCTCAACTGGTAATCCAACGATACCAGGCCTTCGGCATGGGCGGCGGAGGTGGCCATATCGTGGAAGAGTTTGATGTTGTTATAGGCTTTCTTAATATCAAAGTCTTTAGCACTGATGTGGTAGTTGAAAAATGCCTTTTGCGCACCGTTGTTGGTGTACGATGCATCCATATCTACCGGCGAGCCAATAAGGTTAAAGCCGGTTTGTTTCAGGTTGATGCTACCTTGCCTGATGGTCATCTGGCTTTTGGCATCCACCAAAGTCAGCCCGTTATATTTTAGTTTTTTAACATCGGCGGCAAAACTCATATCCAGGTTGCGGGGCACCATTACCACGCCGCCCGCGCCGCCAGCCGTGTTGGCTTCGGTGCTGGCCCCGGCGAAAGCCATAAAATCGTCGACTACTATTTGATCGCTCTTCAGATTGAAATCGCCTTTTAGCACCGACCCCGGCTTAAGGGCATAATCTATTACATTGTTCAGCGCGCCGTTCAACACAATTTCCGAATTGCCGTAGCGGGCGGTAAATGCATCAAACTGCATTTTATCCTGGTTAAAGCTAAACAAGCCTTTACTGATGATAAATGGTTTAGGGAATAGCTCGGTACTCAGGGCAATGTTATTTACCCGTAAGGTGCCTGAATTTGCCAGTTTATCGTAGCGACCTGCAACAGCATCGCTTTGTTTGCCTTTTAAGTTAAAATTGGCGGCTATAGTGCCTTTTACATCATAACCCTTCATGGCAAACACCTGGTAAATTTTACCAATGTTGATGATCCCCTTAGCCGACAGGTTATAATTGATATCTGCGAAATTATGCAACCCGGCCCTCAGCAGAAAAGGCTCATTCTCAAAACTGAATGATATCGGCTTCACCGAAACCGTAGTGCCTGCAACGGTACCGGTACTGTTAGTAACCACCGTGCTCACCTGTATATTGCTAATAGGGTGTGGATAGTATTTGGTTTGGATAGACCCATCTTTCAGGTTGATGTTAGCCACCGTTACCGGGAACTTCTTTTGGGCTGGCAGGTAGCTGCCTTTGGCATGTACATCGGCATCCAGTTGGCCTTTCAGGTCGGTGCTGTCAATCGGGTAAATATTTTTCAGATCAGCCAGGTTAAATTTGGCTTGCAATAAAGCATCAACCGGGGCATCATCGCTGTTGCTGTATTTAAAGTAGCCTTTAATATAGTTGCGCAGAGCAGTAATGCTCAGGTTATTAACCGATATCTTAATGTTTTTATAGTTATGGTCCGGGCAATCGGCATCCATATCAAAACTCATGTGGTCTACCGCCTGGGGCAGCGAAGCATATTTCAGGTAACCATCTTTAAACGATGAATGCAAACTAAATTTGGGGATGCTGATGGGTAGCGTATCCACCTTTCGTAAACCGGTGCGTACCGGTCCGGTGGCATATTTACCCTCGGCCAGCAGGTGCAGCGCATAGCGGCCTTTCAGGTCCACGGTTTTTATGCCGAAGGCCTGGTTCCATTTCTGCAGGTCTATCTCGGTATTTATTTTGGCGTAAATATCGGGCTGCTTCACGCCTTTAACGCGTATCACCGAACTGAAGTAATCTTTATCGATATTAAAATAGATCGAATCGATATTCAGATAAAGGCTATCCGGGTTCAGTCCAGGCACCCGCGATTCCATGTTTACAAACAGGTTCTTCACCGGCGATGGCGATTTGGCATTGTTGATATATCCATCGCGTACTTTAAAGTTAAAGTCAAGATCGGGTTTCACATTATCCTTTGCAATGTACTTGCCCGCTAACGACATGGCGATGTGGCCCGTGCCGTTCACCTCGGTACCATCCAGCATTTTTTGGTAGGCCGATGGCAGGGCGGTAAAAATATCGCTCAGGTCGCTCTCGTGCGATTCGATCTTGAAATCCATATCGTACCCATCCTTAATAAAGGCGAAGCGGCCTTTAAACTGAACCGGTAGCTCGTTGATCATCAAATCGTTCTTCTGGAAAATAAATGCCAGCGATTTAGTATTGATTTTGGTAACCAGGTCGGCATTTACTTTTTTGCCGATGATATAAGCTTGTTTGGCATAATAAAAATCCAGCGACTGGATACTGGCATGCGTGCTCAGGTCGAACACATCTTTGCTCAAATCGCCGCTGCCGGTATAGTTGAAATCGCGGGCGATGATCTTCATCGGCAATGATTGATCGTTATAAATTAGCCGGCTTTTCTCCACCAAAATTTGTTCGATACCCAGCGATGCCCCACTGCTATCGGCCGGCGCCGCGGTTTGTTGCCCCGTTGATTTATAGATATTGTAATTGGCCCTACCCGCGGTATCTACCTGTATATTGATGTAGGCCTGGTTAAGATAGATCTTGTTGATGTTGATCTTACTTTTAAATACCGATGAGATATCGATACCGAAGGTTAGTTCCTTAGCCGAAATAAGTGTGTCCCGCTCAAAGGGGGCGCTGCCTTTCAGATCTACATCGTAAAGGGTAAGGCTTAGTTCGGGGAAATGTTTGAAGAACGACAATCCCGTACCTGAAAAAGCGATATGCCCGTTGATGCGCTGGTTAGCCCAAACGTTTATTTTTTTAGTAAAAGTTTGCGGAAACAGGAATGGCAACAGGAACATCAACAGCAATAAACTGCCTAAAACAATGCCGGTTATCTTAAGGGTTTTAATTAACCCACTTTTAACGGATGTGCTCATAATTATATAAATTGTGACGGAAACGGCTGATAAGTATCGACCTGCATTAGCGCTGCAAATTTAGCAAATACAGGCTTAATTATAAAAAGCGCAACGCTTTAAACAATTTTTTGGGGCGAGGTTGATGCCCTGGTTAAGCTATGGTTAACAATTTAATATCAAATGGCTTTCATTTAACCGGGTGTATGTTTTTTAATAGTTTTAAACCAGGAAAAAAATCACAAAATGAAATTCAGACTTTTATCACTACTGCTTTTCATCGGCATACAACAGCTGATGGCGCAGGAAAACTCAACCGAAAAGATATTTATTGCTAACCCTTACCTGCAAATAGGCCGCGAGCCATCGGCACAATCGCTTGAGTTGGTGTGGCACGTTGCCGACGCCGATGCTACATGGTTTGTGGAGGAAAGGACCAAAGACAGCAATGCGTGGACCAGGATAGAAGCCATTAATTTTACACGCGTAGCTGTGACCGGTGTAGATCCGCATCGTATCTATCATATCAAATTTAACAAGCTGGATCCGGGCAGCACTTTTTATTACCGGGTGATTAAAAATAAAGTTGTGGTATTTGAGGCCGAAGGCAAAGCGCCCAAAAGCGACAAACAAAACTACCGCTTTGTAGCCATCGGCGATATCGGCGCGCTGACGCCCGATCAAAAATTACTGGCCGTACAGGCTTACAAAGCCAAGCCCGATATGGTAGTAGTTGCCGGCGATATTGTTTACAATACCGGCCTTATAAGTGAATACCGTACCAAGTTTTGGAATATCTATAACTCTGATAAAGAAACAGAGCAAAGCGCGCCGATCATGCGCTCGGTACCGTTTGTGGCTGCCCCCGGCAATCACGATATCGCTACCCGCGATTTGGACCGTTTGCCACAGGCTTTGGCTTATTTTATGTTTTGGGATCAACCATTAAACGGGCCTAATGGTCCCGAAGGCAGTGCCTGGGTGCCTTTGCTGAAAGGTTCGGACGAGAACAAGAACGCTTTTAAAGCTGCAGCCGGCGATGCTTATCCGCGTATGGGTAATTTCTCGTTCAATTATGGCAACGCACATTGGCTGTATTTAGATTCGAACCCGTATGTAAACTGGTCGGATAAAACGCTGACCGACTGGATAAAGAATGATCTTGCATCGGCAAAGGGCGCTACCTGGCGTTTTGTGGTGTTCCATCACCCAGGCTTCAATTCATCGCGCCAGCATTTCGAGGAACAACAAATGCGCGTACTTTCGCCTGCTTTTGAAGCAGGAAATGTAGATGTGGTGATCACAGGCCACGTGCATAACTACCAGCGCACTTATCCGCTTACCTTTACGCCAGATCCGCCTGCCGCTACTACCACGCCAAGCCGTGGCCGCATAGTGAACGGCAAATGGGTATTGGATAATAATTTTAATGGTAAAACCGTAACCAAACCTAAAGGCATCATTTACATTGTAACCGGTGCCGGCGGTGCCGATCTGTATAACCCCGAGCAGCAGGACGACAAAAACTCGTGGCAAACATTTACCAGCACCTTTATCTCTAAAGTGCACTCGTTAACTGTTGTTGATGTGGAAGGCAAAACCTTAAACTTTCGTCAAATTGCGGCCGATGGTAAAGAGGTGGATGCATTTAAGGTTACCAAATAAATCATCACCTATTGATTGAGGAAAGAAGGAGCGGAATTAAAATAACAAGGATGCCGGTGATCGTTACCGGCATCCTTGTTATTTTATTGCTTTTACCCAGCTTAGCCTTACCGCTTAAGGCGCCATCGTGTACGGAGCAGGTTATTGGCGATGTGAAAATAAAATGCGGGGTATTCGCGCAAAGTTGCGGGCAGGTACAGCTCGAGATCGGCCGGCTGAAACAGGATGATGCCGGCAGTATAAAAAATGCCCGGTTTGCGTTACTGGCTTGCCGTCGCGATTACAAGGCGATAGCCTGGTTTCTTGAATATTACTTTAAAACTTCGGCTGCCGGGTTTAACGCCCCACCTAAGTTTGATGCCGAAGAACCCGAAGATGATTACCGGGAACCTGTGGGAATGCAGGTGATGGAAGCGCTGTTGTTTGATAAGAATGTTGTCGCGCGGAAGGAAAAATTACAGCAACTTGCTGATTTATTGGTGAATGCTGCCCATAACCTGCCGGGCTTATTTATCAATTTCCATACCAGTGATGCCCAATTGCTGCGCAGCCTGCAGGTAACGCTGGTGCGCATTATGACGCTGGACATCACCGGCTACGATGCCCCGCTTTTTAAAAGCGGTATTGCAGAGGCAGGCGACGCGATGGTAGCGCTGCAAAACGCGCTGGCGCCATACCTTCGGCAGCAGCCATCGGCCAGGGTGAGCAGTTTGCTTGCCGACGGGATATCGTACCTGAAAGCGCATACGGATTTTAACAGCTTCAACCGGATGCGGTTTTTAACCGTTTATGCCATGCCCTTGCAGGAAGAGTTGAACCGATACATTGTGCAAGCTAAGCTGGATGTAAAATCGACCGGGATATTTAATGCACAAGCAAAAAATATATTTAGCCGGGACGCGCTTAACAGCCGGGTGTTTTTAGATTTTCCGGAGAAAAACCGGCAATTGATCGCCCTGGGCAGGCGCCTGTTTTTTGATAAGCGCTTATCCGGCCCCGCAACACGCAGTTGCGCTACCTGTCATCAGCCCGAACGTTACTTTACCGACGGTTTACCTCAAAGTAAAACCATCAGCAGACATGGCCATGTGCTACGCAACGCGCCGACGTTGCTATACGCTGGCTTTCAATACAGCCAATTTTGGGATGCCCGCGCTAAAAGCATGGTAGAGCAGGTGCAGGAGGTGCTGCACAATAAACAGGAAATGGCCGGGAATGATAGTATAATTATTTCAAGGCTTTTGCGGGATAAAAGCTACGCTGCCTTGTTTAAATCGGCGTTCCCAATGCCCGTTTACCAGCGCGCCACCATGTATGGCATTGCCGAGGGACTTACGGCTTATGTGCTTTCCCTTTCGCCCCGCAACTCGGCTTTTGACAGATATATGGCCGGCGACAGAGCGGCATTGACTAACAGCGAAATTAATGGTTTTAACCTGTTTATGGGGAAGGGGCAGTGTGGCAGTTGCCATTTCGCACCCTTGTTTAACGGACTGGTGCCGCCTTTTTACGAAACCAGCGAGATGGAGATCATTGGTGTACCCCAAACCGATAGTCGCAAAAACGCGCTGGCCGATACCGATGAAGGCGCCTACCGCCAGATGCCGGTTAACTACATGAAGGGCGCCTTTAAAACCCCAACCGTACGTAACATCGCCAAAACCGGGCCGTACATGCATAGTGGGGCGTTTCATAATTTAAATACGGTGATGGATTTTTACAACGCCGGCGGTGGCAACGGCTGGGGATTGAACAATGGCGATCAAACACTGGCATCGGATAGTTTGAAGCTGACAAAGCGTGAAATAAAGGCTATTGTGGCGTTTATGAATATCCTGACGGATAAACTGGTGCGGAAGAAGGGACTCGACCCCAAGCTTTATTAACGCGAAAAAGCTACCGAAGTAGCTTTATGTGCCCCCGACGAGATTCGAACTCATATCGATGGTACCGGAAACCATAATTCTATCCATTGAACTACGGAGGCATGGCGCAAATATATAGGAATTTCTCTGTTTGGAGAGAGAAGTGTAAATAAAAAGGTTCGTAAAAAGCCTTTTTCAATTTTGGGGTAGTCGCGTATTTAAGTAATAAGCTATGTCGGTGTTCTGGCGCAATTGGCGACATCAATGGATAATCCGTCAGAAATATCGTTTGATCTATTTTAGGTTATCAATGATACTTCTATTTTTAGATGCCCTGATATCAGAAATAATGAAATGAGGAACATTTTTTTTGATATGTGTAGCGCTTAATGATATTATTGCATCTTTTGCGCAATAAGGCAAAACTTTAATTGCCAGTATCAAACCAACTGATCATTTTATAAAACTATGAGAAACCATATCCAATTATTAATAATTGCCAGTTGCTTAACTTTCGCGGGATACGCCCAGCAAAAGACGGTGCCCGATAGTATTAAAAACAAAATGCAATGGTTTGCCGATGCCAAGTTGGGGATATTTATTCACTGGGGTATATACGCGGTTAACGGTATAGACGAATCATGGAGTTTTTACAACAAAAAAATTTCGTATCCCGGTTATATGGATCAGTTGAAAGGTTTTACAGCCGCTAAGTACGATCCGCAGGCATGGGCAGGCTTAATTAAGGAATCGGGGGCAAGGTATGCGGTTTTAACAACCAAGCATCACGATGGGGTTGCTTTATGGAATACCCGGCAAAGCAAACTTAACGTGGTGCAAAGCACACCTGCTAAAAAAGACCTTTTAAAACCATTTTATGATGCCTTGCGCAAATCGGATATTAAATGCGGAGCTTATTTCTCAATATTAGATTGGAGTAATACTAATTATCCGGGATTTACAAAGGACAGCACCAGGTATAAGATAGCCGAACAGCCGGAACGCTGGAAGAAGTACCAGCTATTTTATAAGGCGCAACTGCAGGAGATCATGAAGAATTATAACCCCGATCTGCTGTGGTTTGATGGCGACTGGGAACATAGTGCGAAAGAATGGGATGCAGCGGGTACAAAATCAATGCTGCTAAGCTATAACCCTAAACTTATTGTAAACGGCAGGTTAACCGGCTATGGCGACTACGAAACCCCGGAACAAAATTTCCCGGTAACCAGGCCTGTATATAGTTGGTGGGAACTATGTATGACCACCAATAACAATTGGGGCTATCACCCCGACGATACCACCTGGAAAACACCCTTTGAAGTAATTTCCATATTTGCAGATGTGATTAGTAATGGTGGTAATTTATTACTTGATATCGGCCCGAAAGAAGACGGTACCTTCCCCCAGGAACAGGTACATCTGCTAAAGGAATTAGGTAAGTGGAATAAAAAGCATGCCGAAGCAGTGTTTGGCACCTTAGGCGGTATACCGCAAGGCCACTTTTATGGCCCCACTACTTTATCGAAAGACTCGACCGCTTTATATCTCTTTATCCCCGGTAAAAGCAGCGGACCGGTAGTAATTAAGGGTCTTAACAGCAAGATCAATAGCGTTGAGGTTGTAGGCAATGGTACTAAGTTACAGCCTAAAATTGTCGGGAAAATTTCCTGGAGCCCGGTTCCGGGCCTGGTATATATACCCATACCCCCAAACGTACAGGACGAATATATCACCATATTAAAAGTACAACTGGAAAAGCCAATTAAACTATACCGGGGAAAAGGCGGCCTCGGCGGCGATTTAAATCAGTAACAGGAGGGGGAGCAGGGCCGTTTAATGCCGCATATCGAAAAGTCCATTTGTAGCTCAATATACTCTATTTAACATGATGTTTGGCCGGCTATCTTTGTTATAAGATTTGATTGTGTTTCTGCTAATTTGGATAAATATGGAAAGGCAAACGGCTGTAATCATCTAATTATCATGGAAGCGGTTTTATTCCAGCACCTTAAATTCTGTGCGCCTGTTCTCTTTATGTTGCGTATCGGTACATTTTATTCCGACCGTGCAACCATTTACCGGTTGTGAAGCACCAAACCCTTTTGCTGTTAACCGATCAGGGCTAATATTATGCTTAACAAGGTAAATCATCACCGCAGCTGCACGCTCCTTACTTAAACGATTATTTAGTAACGTACTGCCGCGACTATCGGTATGCGAGTCAATTTCAATTCGGGTACCGGGATTATCGTTCAGGAAAAGTATCAGTTTATCCAGATCAGAAGATGCTTCAGCCTTTATTTGCGTACTGCCCGTGTCATAATAAATATTGCGTAGCACAATTGCTTTATTAGCCTGTGTTTGCTGGATACTTAATTTAAGCTTTACATATAAAGTAGTGCTCCGGCTAAGCCCTTTGGTACTTACTTTTTCAATATTTGAAAGATAGCCTGCTTTCTTCCCGGATACTGTAAAATCAGTACCGGCATCAAGTTGGATGTTAAAGCCCTGGTCATTACCGCTGTTAACGATTGATGTTGTGGAGTTTTTATCCAGGTTTTGCAGGTTTATGGTTACCCCGGTTTCCGGTTTGCCTGTTTCCATATTTATTACTTCACCTGCCAGTGTAAAGCGCGGGTCGTTGTGGGTAAGGCTGATATTGAGCAGACTTTCGCTGCCACTGAAGTCTGCCGTTTTTATCTGTAGGGTATTTGTATTAATACCGTTTAGCGTACCGGTCGCCGTGTAAGTATCAGGCGCTATATCGGTAAAATGCGTATTGCCCGCGCTATCGGTTTGTAATTGTATTAGTGTATCCGCATTTTTTAAAGTCACCATTACGCCCGGTAGGGGTAAACCTGTTTGTTCATCTTTTACTTTAATAGTTATGTTTTTGCGTAATATGCGTGGCGATGGCTTTACTGACACAGTATCTGCCGGTTTAACCGGCGGAGCGATTGGTGGCACCGTCGCTCGTTTTTTATGGCTTAAACTAAAGCCGATGCCTATACTGTAATTGAAATGGTCGTTTACAAACCCGCCAATGCTTTTGCGGTATTGCAGGCCAAGCAATGCAAAAGCCTGGTTAAACACATTGGCCTGCAAGCCAACACCTGCCGGAATATAAAAACCGGCTTTGCCGGTATAAAGCGAAGCCCCTAAACCCGATGTTAAAAAAGGATTGAAAATATGCCGGTCATTCAGCAAGCGGGCATTAAACGTTGTTGCCACATCCAATAAAAATTGGCTGCTACCATTGTTTGTCCCGTTTTTAAAAAGGTAATCGGTATAGCTGGCATCAATGGTTCCGGCAAAGTCGATCTTTTTAGTTACTCCCCGCATATAAGATAAACCAGCCCCCATTTGCATATCGGCAAGCCTTTTCCATTGGCCGCTGTTCAACGCGTTATTTAGTGAAGTAGTGCGGATGAGCTGTGCCGTAGGAAAATCATTATAAAAAACATGAAATAGTAAAGTGGACGGTTTGGCACGCGCGGAATCCTGTGCTTGTAAATCTGCTGATAAACACATGGCCGCTAACCATATAATGGCTTTATATACATTATTTGTCCTCATGCTTTTCTTCTTTTACTATGGCCGGCAGACCGACGATATGAAACAGAGCTGGTTCACAGTATCCCAGTATATTGGATGCTTGGTTACCGGGGAATACCCTGCCATCTTTATCCGTAGTTTGAACCGTCCATATAAATTGCCGGTTAGCAGTTGAATCCAGCATAGGCAAGTTGGTACGCCAGGCATATTGCGTGATACCTCTCATCTGCTCATCAAGCAAGGGGCGGTTGACCCTGAACGCCTGCATTGGTGTTTGTTCCGGCAGCACTTCAAAAACCAGTACCCGGTAAACAGGTGGTTCGGTATAGGCAGGGGTAAGCGGTGTCCACCTGAAAACTATTATACTTTGCGCGACATGCGCGTTAACATTCCCACCGTTTGCCGGGCTAACCAAAACCGGCAATTGATACGATGTAACGAAAAAAGGGCGTGTTTGCGTAGCGCGCACCACATCGCCGGTGGTATTAGTGAGTTGCACCGTTAGTTGGTACTGCCCCGCCGGTAGCCGTCCCGATTGCTGTAGATTTGCCTTATAACTCCCAACAAATGCCAGATTTTGCAATTGCAAAGCATCGGCCATAGTAAACTGGTTTGCGCCGTCCTTCAGGATATAAAGCCTTGCCGCGCTGATATTCGAGGTAGCTACAAGGTTCCCGCTAAGCTCGGTAATGGTTGTGCGTATTTTTACTGCCGGATCGTTGACAACTCCCGGCATATAATTCAGTATCATTATTCCGTTTACCGGGTTTGCCCAATCTGCCAGCCAGGGTTGCGGTCTGCTATTCAGGGCCAGGTTTATACTCACCTGCGCATATCCTTTAAATGCAACAGTGGACACACCAATCAGCAACAAACAATATATGATCAATTTTCTCATAGCCTTTATTTGAACCGGTAGTTTAACGATGAACGAACAGTACTTTCCAGGTATCGCGGCAATCCTGCATATGGGGGCGTCAAGGTATTGCCCGGCAACTCGGTACCGTAATGGTACAGGTTACCGGTTAACAATATTTGCCAGGTAAGGCGCTTATACAATTCCCAATCAAAACCGCCACTCAACAGTACATTTTTATTGGCGGTAAAAGGGGCGGTTGTGGTCAGGTTATATTGAAGCTGACTTTTTACATTGAATTTTTTACCGGCCTTCCAACCCAACGACGCGGTTGCATTCATCAGTGTAAGATCGACTGGAGGCGCTATGTTTTTAAACCACATCAGGCTGATATCCGGACTAAGTTTCCCTTTAAAAAAGGTTGGTACATATTGCAATAAGGCTGTTTGGGTATTGTTGCGCGTAGTGCCGGGCGGTATTATTGTAGTTTCATCATATTGGCTGCGCGTATACGTTCCGCTGATCATGTGGCTCATGGATGCTGTAGACCAGTTATACACCGGGTTGATGCTAAACTCGTTACTTACACTACGATAGCCTGAAGCATCGGCCGCATTATAACCCAGGTTGTTGAAACTGCTGTTAAGGCTAAAATGCTCGGATACCTGTGCCGATACATTAACATTAGCGATGAACTGTCGGTTAACACCCGTGCCCGAACTATTACTGAGGTTACCTAAACGCTGCCCGGCACTGGCCACAATATTCACATTTTTGTTAATGATTGAAAAACGGGTATTGGCCAGGTAATCCATCCGGTCGTTGGCTAAAAAGGGGTATCCGGCTGTATAATATCCCGATCCATAATAATTAAACTTAATGCCGGCTTCCCAGTCATCTTTCTTTTTGGCCAGGGCAAATACTATGGCGTTGTTTTTTACGGTAGATGTATGCGATTCGATAAAGGGCTTAAAATCTTCTACCGGCGATAAAGAAAGTGGCGTATTAAGGTCGCGGGTATGGAAGCTTTGGCCAAGCTCTAACTGAACGTTCCAGCCATTTTTTGTATTGGCTTTTGCCAAAAAGGTAACCACCATATTATCCTGAGGCGTTACGGGCAGTTGCGGAGCGGATGTTACCGAACCGATATCGTCCTTCGCTTTAGAAAAATTAAAGCCGACGAAGTATTTTTCGTTTTCCTCTAAGCCCAACTGTGCCATCCAGTGGTTACGCTGATAGGCGCCGGGCACACCGGGGTCAGGCGGAATAATGGTTGGGGCGATATAGTTAACAGGACGCTGCGAAACGCCCTGGAAAAATTTAAAGCGGAATTTACCGGGAGATAGGTTAACGCCATAGCCGAACGTACCCAGATCGCCCGTGCTCAGATCGCTGTAGTGAATATATTGCGTCCCCAGCAATATTTCGGTTGTGCCAAATTTGGGGCTAACGCCAAAGTTATTTGCCGGGTTAGTGATAAATTGCCACAGGCTTTGCTTTCCCGATGTAACCGGCGTAATGAAATTATTTTGGAGCGCGGTGAAGTTAAAATTAAAGGGGACGGTCCACTTACCAAAGCTGAATACCGGGCTAAAGTTGTAGCGGAGCATATTCCAGGGCTTGCGCGGCTGGTAAAATACCGGGAGCGATTGCCCCGGCCATCGGTTCAGGTTATAGCTTTCATACCAAACGCCCATATCGCCACTTATCGAAAATTTGGGCTTCCCTTTATCCTGTGCCTGCACATATAAAACCGAACATATGGCGATGCAGAAGCACCCGGCAATGCGGAAGACCGATCTTAATCGATGGAGTAAAACTGGTGCCATATTTACTATCGGATATTTATTTGCAGTTCGTTACTGAAATTGGAGGAATTGCTGTTCTCATCAAGCAGGCGGGCCGCGTAATATTTGCTGCCGGTGCCATCCGCGTCATCTATAAATGACTTTCCGGCTTCAAAAACTATCAGTTTATAAACTGTCCACGGCGCTGCCCCATCAGATCGCTTGTATAGTGCGATCTTTAGTTTTCGGCCCTTTACCTTATCGTCGACTATGAATGACAGGGTGATCTTTTTGTTATCGGCGCTGTATATGCCGCTAAGCTGCGGCTTCGGCAACCGTTTATTCACCGGTATGCTGACCATAATACTGCGGGTAATTTTTGATTTTAAGCCGCTTTCATCCTTTGCCATCATGGCATATTCATACTCGTCGCCCCCGTTCACTTTCTTGTCGATAAAGGAGTTGATAGCCCTGTTCCGATTCACAAACACGGTATCAAAGCGTGGCTTGCCGTTCAATCGCCGTAACAGGATGTTGCTTACCGCGTCGTCACTGGGCGAATTAGCAAAGCTGATGGATACCGTACTATCGGTGGCAGCAAAACCGGTGATCAGCGGACTAACCGGAGGGATAGTATCGCGCCGTTTAAGTTCGATGATCTTCGATGGGAGAGACTGATTATAATGCGAATCGAACGCTATTACTTTATAGTAAATATGTGACGTTAGCGAATTCAACGTGGTCGAATCGCGCAGCGTAAACCGCTTTTTGCCAAGCGTATCCATATAAGTTTCGGCCACCACCGAAAAATCGTGATCGGCGGCGTTGGCTTTCAGCAATTGATAACCAATAAAGTCCCTTTCGGTATTAGGCTTTATTTTTATCAGCACTTTGCCCAAGGTATCAATGGTAGCCGAAGCGA